>CAMWVZ010000006.1 GCA_947177845.1 uncultured Bacteroidales bacterium
CTTGCTGGGCAAGGGAAACGGCAAGAAGGACGAGAAACCCGCCGTTCTGCAGGGCTCGGAAGCCATTCCGCAGGTGCCGGCGAAACTCGAGGACGAGCCAGAGTATAATCCGCAGGACGACAACCTGCCGTTCTAAAGACGGTTAAATACCATAATCCGTCTGTTGGTAGAGAGTCCGGTACAATGCCGGGCTCTTTCCTTTTCCGTAGGTCTGCACATACTTCAATCTTGCAGATATAAAATATATTCCGTATCTTTATTGTCGTTAACCGCTTGCTTTTCAAAATAACCCATAGAAAAACCCGCACCAGCACACGGGGTCGTGTTAAAAATAGGCTGAACCAACCGAATATTAACCACAAAAAACAATACTTATGAAAAAGCTCATCCTTACACTCTGCATCATCCTTTTCGGTGGCGGCATCCTTTTTGCCCAGACAAGTGCCCTCAAGATAACCAGCAGTGCTGTTCAAGTCAATAAGAAGATAACGTCGGGTGGAAACCTAACCCTCTCTCCGTCCGGAGATATCGTTTTTGACTTTCAGGGATGCGATTTATCCATTTTCAATGGCAATGCGGGAAGTTCCAGTATCGTCATGTCCATGCCCTCTCAATCCAAAAACGAGACTTCAGCGGCTGTTGTTGCCCCCAATTATGGTGCCATCCTGCCTGAAAAGGCAAATTTTATGGATTTAGGGAGTGCCACCAACTATTTCCGTTACAGTTATGTTTCTCAACCCTATCATAAAACGGCATCAAAATCTTTTTCCGATGCCCGTTATAAGAAAAACATCAAGGATTTGAGTGCGGCTTCGCATATTATCCAACAGCTTCGTCCTGTAAGTTTCGACTTCATACAGACGGAACCGAACGAAGATACCGCCTCCCTGAAAGATAAAGTAGGTTTTATCGCGCAGGAAATGATAGAGGTTCTGCCTCATTTAGTAGGACAACTTCCCGGGACCGATATTTATGCCGTGGATTATACCTCGGTTATCCCTTATTTGGTAAAAGCTTTCCAAGAAGCGCAGGAAGAAAAGGCCGCTTTGGAAGAACAGACAACAGACCTTCAGGAGCAGGTATCTGAATTACAGAACCAAATTGCCGACCTTCAGGAAATCGTGCAAAGCCTTTTGGTGCAGAATGAAACTGTAAGCGCCGTTCCCCAAGGCAATGCCCCGAAACACAGCCCCAAGAAAACCATACAGGAAGCCAAACTTTTTCAGAACCTTCCCAACCCGTTTTCCGAGAACACCCTTATCCGCTACGAACTCCCCAAAACGGCGGGCAACGCCTATCTGCAGGTTTTCGATATGAGCGGACGTATGCTTCAAAACATCCAATTGCCTCATCAGGAAGTAGGACAGGTGGAAATCTCCGCAGGAGAACTGACACCGGGGGCCTACACCTACAGCCTCATTGTATCGGGCAAAGTGGTTGACAGCAAACGCATGGTGGTTACACAATAATATAGGGAGGTTGCAATGAAAACGAAAACAATTTTTGCATTACTTATAGGTACCTTTATTACACAATGTGCTTTTGCGCAAGGATATAAACTTATATCCCCTAAAATACAAGTTCAAAAAAAGATAGATTCAAACACGCTGCCTCAAAGGTTAGAATCTTATCAAACGATAGAATTTGTTAATATAGATGTGTCTCAAATTACACAGCAAGAAAATTTCTTGTTGGAATACGACAACAAGACACTCTCTATGAATCGCAAAAACATTAAAGTCCGTGGAGAAGATGATTTTTGTTTTTGGGGCTATAACGATGAGGGGTATAGTCTATTCTTATCCATTATTGGTAATGATATTCAGGGAGTAATAGAAGGTCCAAAAGGAAATTTTTCTATCGAAACTATAGGAGAAAAATCATATGCTCTTGTCAAATTTGACCCATCCAAGATGCCTAACGATTGTGCGACTATAGATGATGACAATTCAAAAGCCAATCTTGATGATGAATCATCGTTCCCTCATGCTCCCACACTCTTATCTCTCCAAAACAGATGTAAAATCAGAGTTCTTGTATTATATACACCCAAAGCTCAATCAATGGTCAGCAATATAAAAAACACCATATTAAAAGCTGTTGAGTTATCGAATGAATCTTTTACAAACAGTAATATTCAACAAAGTATCGAACTTGTTTATATCGGAAAAACAAATTATGCAGAAAATGAATTCCATGAGGATTTGAAGAACTTCAAATCAACGAACGATGGGATTATGGACGAGGTTCATACGCTAAGGAATTTATACTCTGCGGATGTATGTGTATTGTTGATCTATGATCCGGCTCTTTGTGGCTTAGCGGCGGGTATCGGTGTTGAAGCCAACAATGCATTTTGTGTTGTAAGTGTGGCTGGTGGCTGTGCAACAACAAACTATTCTTTTGTACATGAGATAGGTCACTTACTGGGTTGTAGACATGATATTGCCATGGATGACACAAAGACTCCTTTCACTTATGGACATGGTTATATTGCACCATCAAAGGAATGGAGAACAATAATGGCATATCGTAACGATTGCGGTACATGTCCTAGATTAAATTATTGGTCTAATCCCGATGTTTTGTATAATGGAGTTCCTATGGGAACATCAAGTCTTCAAAACAATGCAAGGGTTTGGAATGAACAATCAAATAAAGTTATCAATTTCAGACAAGTTTCAAGTAGTGTAACCTTGAACAAAGAGGGCTTTACCAATACACAATATGCGGATATTGTCGCAAAAAAAGAAATTATTTTATCGGGTGATATCAACGTTTCAAGCACTTGTACACTCAATGTGAAAGCTGGCGAAAACGTCTCCATACAAGAAGGGTTTAATATTGAAGAAGGTGCGACGCTTGATATATCCATAGAAGAAATTCCCGACTGCAGTAATAATTAAATTTACAATATAAATAGCCATACAATGAAAACCATAAAATTATTCATTCTTCTTTTGTCGCTGTCTTTGACTGTATGTGCTTGTGAGCAAGAAAAAGAGTTCGAGTTAAAACCTGGCGACACATTCAGCATAAAGAACGGCTGTGGTACGGTATATTACCAAAGCAACATTGGAACAGATTTTGCCTCTGCGGTGGATTCCATAAAAAGACTTTATGAGCAGACCCGTCCCTGGTTATGGGCTGATTCCCTCCAAATCGATAGGTTAAATGTGAATTTTACTCATGACAACCGTTTGTTTTGGAGTCTTGTAGCCAAGGAGAAATATCAGTCTTCACCTTTGCCTGTTTACACAGGCGTCGATGTTGTGGATTCAAGAGGCAATTACTATCAGTTTGAGCCATGCGATTAATTTTAGAACTATGCATATCCATTCAAGAATTCCCCAAGTCGTAATCCTGCTATTCGTAGCGGTTGCATTACAGGGATGTAAAGACTCCAAGGAAACCTGCCCGGCTTATCCCCGGGAAGAAACCGATTACCTGCCGACAGACTATAAAGGTCATGTGTTCCGTTATAAAGTGGGCACCGATACGGTTTCCCTCACCGTGGGAGAAACAGAGTATTCTTCCCACTATATAAAAGAATATGAAGATGGGCTTTGTATAAGCACGGCGAAAGTTTCACTTAAAAGCATGGATAATGCCGCTGGCATAGATTACACTTTAGGGTTGTATCATAATACCTCGGATTCTCGGCAAATATGCCTTTCGTTGCAACATGAAAAAGCCTTTACCTCTTTGTGTTCCTTGCCTGTTTTTGGCGATAATCTAACGCCCTATTTCGCAATGACCGCCGAATTCGAAGAATGGGTCTCTCCGGCAAACGAAACATACCAAAATGTACATGTGTTTGTCCGACCGAATTATGAAACTTGCGACACCCTCTACCTTTCAAAAAGCAAAGGATTGTTGCGTTACGCTCCTAATTCAAAGGACAATGCTCAAGAATGGTATCTACTATCGGAGTAGTTAAATCCAACTATCGGCAATAAAGAGAGAAGCCCGAAAGTTTTGTCAAACTTTCGGGCTTCTCTCTTTTATCACAAAACCTCTTACTTGTTGAAAGCGTCCAGGCCGGACTGCAGGTAGGCGATGAAAGCCTCCACATTGCCGTCGTAGCCGTAGCCCTTTTCCACCAGAGGCGCACCGTCGGTGCCGAGCAGATGATAGAAAGGAAGCGTGTTGGTCTTGAAGCGCGTTACCTGAAAATCGCTGTTCCTCTTACCCAAGGTCTTCTTCACCTTGCCATCGATGACAGAGGTAACCCATTCGTTTTCGGGAAGTTCGCCCTTGTCGTCGCAATACATCGCAATAATCACATATTTCTTGAGCAAAGCCTGCACGCGGGCGTCCGACCACACTTCGTTCTCCATTTTCTTGCAGTTGGCGCAGGCATGGCCCTTGAAGTCGATGAATACGGGCTTGTTCTGCTGTTTGGCGCAGGCAAGACCTTCTTCGTAGTCGAAATAGCCCTTCAGCTGGAAAGGCAGGTGCAGACGGTCCGCATAGCGCGGTGTGCCGCACAGTTCCTGATCGGAAACCGTATAGGTGTCGCCGGATGCAGCGGCGGCCACCCCTCGGCTCAAATCGAACTGCTGGGTGGTGGCGGGAGGCAACAGGGGCGAAATCATCTTCAAGGGAGCTCCGAACAGACCGGGCAGCAGATACAGCACGAAAGTGAAGGAGATGATGACTAAAATAAGACGGAACACGCCTACATGGGGAACGTCGGAGTCGTGCGCGAACTTGATCTTACCCAAGAGATAGAGACCCATGAGCAGGAAAATCACCATCCAAATGGAGATGAACACCTCGCGGGTAAAGATGCCCAATTCGTAGACTTGGTCGATATTGAGCAGGAACTTCATGCCGAAAGCCAACAGGATAAAGGCGAAGACCACCTTCACCGAGTTGAGCCAACCGCCGCTCTTGGGCATCTTGGCAAGCAAGGAGGGGAAGAGCGAGAGAATGAAGAACGGCAGACCCATGGCCAGGCCGAAGAAGAACATACCCAACAAGGGTTTCAACATCGAGGTGCCCATGGCGGCTTCCACCAGCAGGGTGGCCACGAAAGGCCCTGTGCAGGAGAAAGATACGATAGACAGAACCGCCGCCATGAAGAAGGCCGAGATATAGCCGCCCTTGTCGGCTTTCGCGTCCATTTTGTTGGAAAGACCCGTAGGCAGGGTGATTTCGAACAGACCGAAGAACGAGAAGGCGAAGGTGACGAACAGGAGGAAGAAAATGAGGTTGGGAATCCAGTGCGTGCTGAGCACATTGGCGAAATCGGCGCTCTTGGTCAAGGCTACGATACCACCTATCAAAGTATAAATCAAGGTAATGGAAAGGGTGAAAATGGCGCCCTTGATAATACCCGCCTTATGGCTGGTGCCTTCGTCGGTATCCATGAAGAACGACACCGTCATGGGAATCATGGGGAACACGCAGGGCGTGAACACGGCGGCAAGACCCGCCAAAATCGCCAGAATGAAGAAACCCCACAGGGATTCTTTCTCGGCAGCCGGTTCTTCGGCGGCAACCACGGCCTCTTCGACCGCCACCGCCACGGCTTCTTCCTGCACCGTTTCCTGCGCTTCGGCGGACGTTTCCACCTCGGCGGCTTCGGCCACGGCAGCGGTTTTCTTCACGCCTTTCACCGAAAAGTTCAAATCAATATCACCGAAAGGAATGCAGGTTTCATCGTTGCACACCTGATAGTCTACCGTGGCGGCAATCTTGAAGTCCTTTTCGCTTTGAATGGTGATTTTTTGACGGAATTCGGCGTCTTTGGCGAAAAAGCGCACCTTGATGCCGAACAGCTCGTCCATTTCTTCAATCGGCTTGGGGCTTTCCACGGCCTTTCCCTTCAGTTTGAAGTCGGCGGACTGGGGAAAGCTGAAAGTGGTGGGAGTGGGACCGCCCGCGTCCATAAACTGCGAGTAGAGATGATACCCGCCGCCTACTTCGGCTTTCATGACCAATTCGGCTTGGTCGCCGTCCAGATAGTTGACCGAACAGGTCCATTTCACGGGATTTTCCTGTGCCATGCCGGTAAAGGCCAGCAGGAGCGAACCCCACAAAATCAACAATACTTTTTTCATGGTTATAGATTATGATGATTATATCTTGATGAGCGAAAATTCATAGCTTTCCACAATGGGATTGTGCAACAGGTTCCGGCAGGCTTTCTCCACCGTGGCCGAAGCCGCTTTTTCGGAAGATGCTTCCACCTCCAAGGTGATGCGTTTGCCCACACGGGTGGTTCCTATCCCCTCCAGCCCCATTTTCTGCAAGGAGGCCTGCACGGCCCTTCCCTGCGGGTCGAGCAGCGCTTCCAGCGGCATCACGTTGATTTCAGCCCTGAATTTCATGGTTCACGGGATTTTCTGACAAACGGAAATGCAAAATCGAGAAGCAGGGATAAAGCAGAACATCCACCGCCAATCCCAAGCTGCCGAAAACAAAAAGCAGTATCACGGAAACCAGCGCGTATATATACACGAAACGTTTGGCTTTCCACGACCAGTCCTTGCCCTTGAACGAGAACATGCGCAGGCGGCAGACGAGCAGAAACGACATCAACAACGCCAAAGCCAACAGATACCAAGCGTTCAGCACCACCCCTTCCCGGAACCAATACAGGTTGAGCGCCGCCCAAAACAGGGCGTTAGCGGGTGTGGGCATCCCGAAAAAGGCTCCTTTCTGCGCGGGGTCGGTGTTGAAACGGGCCAGGCGGTAGGCCGAGGCGGCGGCCATGATGAACACGATGAAACAAACCGCATTCGGCATGAGCAGTTGGCTACGGAGCATATTGTAGGCGATAGCGGCGGGCGCCAGGCCGAAACTCACCACGTCGGCCAACGAATCGAGCTGCGCGCCCAAAGTTCCCGACACGCGGAGCATACGCGCCACCATGCCGTCGAACAAATCGAAGACGGCGGCGATGCCTATGAACCACGAAGCCCAATAAAGATTGGAGGAGAAGGTGCACACCACCGACGCGCATCCGCACAACAGATTGCAAAGCGTGAGTATATTGGGTATTTCTTTCTTGAGCATAGGGCGCAAAGGTAAGGATTTTAGAAAAATGAAGGCAGCGTCGCCTACCATTTTTCCGAAAGGTCGAATTTGGAGCGGGGGCGACGGAAAGGTTTCCAGCGGAAACCTTGGAGGAGCCTTTGGCGTTGGGTAAGGTCTTCCACACGGAAGAGCGTGCTCGAAACGGGCTTGATGAGGTTCACGCCCTCTATCTCGTTGTTGAGGAAATACATCTTGAGGCTTTGGCTCTCGGTCTTGTTCACGCCGATAAGGGCGTTATCGTCATCCAAAACATAATAGATAGACTGCGCCTTGGTATGCACGTGCGCCGTGCGGAAATGCGCGCTGTCGTCGAAATATCCCCACATCAGGAGGCCCTTCACTTGGTTGTAATAGCCTTGCGACGCAGAAACCTCGCTCACGATGAACACGTTGTTGCGCGCCAAAGCCTTGTAGGGTTTGTTGTCGCTCAGCCACAGCATCACGGTGTCGGCATCGAGCTGATAATCTTGCAGCCACAGCATGGGTTCGCGATACATATACATGATTGAATCGCGGTGATGATAGACCAACGAATCGCATACCGCCTGCATATCCTCGCGGAAAATCTTGACGTGGTGGTAGGCGAAGATTTCCTTCATGGTGCGGGTGGAATCGTAGGTCATATACAGGGTGTCGCCCGATACGAAAATCGTGTCGCCCTCTATCATCAGTCCGTGGGGCGACTGCGTGAACAATGCCTCTCCGTCGGTTTCGCTGTTGCGGGCGTATTCGCTGCGGATGCAGCAACCCCGCGCCGTATCCAGCAGAAGCACGTTGCGGAAAGCCTGTCCTTCCTGCAGGGCGAGATTGTAGTAGATGCTGTCGCCGTAGAGAATCTGCGACTGCCGGTTCTTGACGTAGGCATCGTGTTGCAGGCTCACCCGCTCTCCCTCCTGATCGAACCAACCCTTGCGTCCGAACATATAGTAGGAAGTGGTCTCGATGTTGGTGTTGCCCTGAAACTGCGTCACCGAAGTCTGACTGTAATGCAGGGTATCTGTCCAAATGGTGTAGTCGGGATTGACAATCACCACGTCGCCGAAACAATGGAAGAGTTCTTTCTTACCTTCGTAGTAACCGCTGCGCGAAGTCATGGTGGTCTGCCCCGAAATCATCTCGCCACCCTGCGTGTAGTGAGCCGTGTTGTCGCGGCCCTCGAAGCGCAGGGAGGGGGTTTTCATCGTCATCTGTCCGTCGTTGAGCACCACGTTTCCGTCCACCACATACGAACCTGTGCGGCCGTTGTAGTCGAGCACGTCGCCCGTGATGCGCACGCCGTCGCGGGTGCGGATTCGCAAGTCTCCGTAGGCCTGACACGAGCCCGTGGCCTGCTCGTAGTCGGCGAAATGGCTGAGAATGGTGTTGCCCGCGTGCACGATTTTTACATGGCCTATAAGACGGTATATGCCGGGTCTTCCGGGTATGGTGACGATGGAGTCGCCCTGAAAACCCTGCGCCTTCAGGACGGGGGCCGCGACAACCGCCAAAAACAGGCACAGCGTGCTTTTGAGGAGTATGGTGAAAATTCTATCGCGAACCCACATAATCGTATGGTGTCGAAGAAACGAAATGGCCTTTGTGGTCGAAGCGCATCAGGTAGTAGTCGCGCGACTTATCCTTGTTTTTCTCCCATACCACCACTTCGTAGTAGTTCTGCGGTTTTTCGGCGGCGGAGAAACGCTGACGGTAGCGCGATTCGTAAACGATGCGCTTGCCAACCACGAATTTAGGCTTGCTCGGCAAACTTTCTATGTATTGTCGGATAGGATAGGAGATTTCCTTTTTGCCGAAAAACAAAGCGGTGGTGATATGGGTGCCGTCGTGCAGGAACACGGCTTCGGCTTTCTGTCCGAAGTTGGTGAACACGGCGCGGTAGTCGGTGTTGGTGTCGCGGAAATATTTGACTCTTTCGGCTTTGGGGAAGCGTTTGTCGAAGGCTGCCTGAATGTCGTCGGGGAAAATCGTCTTCGCCGAAATGGCCAAAGAGGGAACGTTGGCGGCGGCAAGGGAGGATTGCATACCCTCGGTGCGGATAACGGGAGCCGGTGACACGGGTTCATCTACGGGCTCGGTGATGGGTTCGTCTACGGGTTCTGTTGAAGTTTCGGCAAGTTGTTCAACGGGCTGTTCCGTGGGTTCAACCGCTTGCTCCACGGTTTCTTCTATTGTTTCTTCTATTGTTTCTTCAACAGGCTCTATGGTTTCCTCAACAGGTTCTACGACTTCCTCAATCGTTTCTTCAATAGGCTCCTCGCTTTCCTCAACAGGCTCTACGACTTCTTCAATCGTTTCTTCAACGGGCTCCTCACGTTCCTCAATAGGCTCCGCAGTTTCCCTAACAGGTTTCACACGCTCTTCAACAGCTTCCTCGTCTTCCGAAGCCTGCTGCTTCATCTGTGCGGTCTTCGACTGCACCATTACCTGCGCATAGGAAAAATCCCGACGGCTTTGCGGTCTGTAAAGCCGGTGCGTCTGCCTGTCCTTTTCTTTCTGGAAGTCTTCCTGCTGTTGCTCCACGCTCTCTTCCTCTTCTTCCTCCGTGTTGACCTTGATTTTAAGTTTCGCAAGGAAAGAAAGCCATTTTTCCTCGAAAGCGGAGGT
This sequence comes from uncultured Bacteroidales bacterium, assembly GCA_947177845.1. Lineage (GTDB taxonomy): Bacteria > Bacteroidota > Bacteroidia > Bacteroidales > P3 > Pullibacteroides. The sequence continues at coordinate 9,649 of CAMWVZ010000006.1, forward strand.
TTTCTGTTCGCGTTCCTCCTTCTTTTTCTGCTTCATGGCGGCATAATCCTCACGCCATGCGAAAAAGCCAATGGAAGGTTCCGCAACCTCCTCTTCCTCCTCTACCTCATCGTACTCTTCCCCCTTATCCTCATAGCCCCGCACGGACGACAACACCTCTTCTTCCGACAGACTTTGATGCGCCTGCAAAAGCAAGACCTCCTCTTCGTTGAGCGGCTCGAAATTGTCCCAATCCTCGTCAACAGTGCCGTCTATGCTCACCACATTGCCCTGCATGTCGAAGCACACTTCGGTCATATAGCCCGGAATGCCGCGAATGGAAAACAAGGCGTAGTAGTGGCGACCCTGCCAACGGTCTTCCTCGTAGGTGCAGGAACGCAGGTTATAGAACGCATATTTGGAACTGATGAAATCGTGGGCGCGCAGAGGCAGGGTCGCCTCGGGAATAACCCTGCGCGTGCTCACCCACTCGCCGTTGGTCTGAAACAACGACATCACCTCCTTATAGGGAAAATTGTAGCGGGCGCAATAGCCCACGCTTGTCCAATCCCACTTCACGATTTTCAACGGAAACAGATTGGGGTGCGCCAAGCGGAAACTCTCCTGCACCGCAGGGGGAAGCGACGACTTGTATACACGCTGCGCCCCCGCTCCCGCCGGCATAAAAAGCAAGAGGAGAAGCAAGGCCGCGCCCGCAAAAATCCGTGTATGTGCTGTCGTCTTCCGCATCCGCTGCAATCCGTTGTTTTAACAAGCTTTAAGGCTCAAATCCAAAGCGGCGATATGGTGCGTGAGCGCCCCCACCGAAATGAAATCGACGCCCGTGGCCGCATACAGAGGCAATGTCTGCTCGGTGATGCCGCCCGACGCTTCGGTTTCGTATTTTCCGTCCACCACCTTCAAAGCCTTGCGCAGGTCTTCGGGCGTGAAGTTGTCGAGCATCACGCGGTTCACGCCGCCGTGTGTCATCACGCGGTTGAGCTCGTCGAAATTCCGCACCTCGATTTCGATAGGCAAGGTCTTGCCTTTTTCGTGCAGATAGGCGTGCACGGCATCTATGGCTTTTTCGATACCCCCCGCGAAATCAATATGGTTGTCCTTGATTAAAATCATGTCGAACAAACCGAAACGGTGGTTGTTGCCGCCGCCGATTTTCACGGCCATTTTCTCGAAAATACGGTTGTTGGGCGTGGTCTTGCGGGTATCGAGCAAGGTGGTGCGCCGGCCGTTGTCGGTGGGCACCGACGCGATGAGGTTTACCAGACGGCGGGTATGCGTGGCGATGCCGCTCATGCGCTGGATATAGTTGAGGCTCAGACGCTCGGCGGTGAGAATGGAACGCGAAAAACCTTCCACCTCGAAAATCCGGTCGCCCTTCTTCACCTCGGCGCCGTCCTGCACCAAAGGCGTGAAGACGGTCTTGGGGTCCACTTCCTCATACACCATGCGGGCAATCCGCATCCCGGCAATCACCCCTTCTTCCTTGGCCACCAACACGGCTTTCCCTTTTGCCGAAGCGGGAATGCACGAAAGCGACGTATGGTCGCCGTCACCCACATCCTCCTGCAACGCAAGACGGATGTAGTTCCTTATCATCTTTTCTTCTTCGTTCATCATTTGCCTTTCTTACCGTTCAGGTATTCTTGGTTGAGCCCGTCTATCACTTCCTGCGTGACATCGAGCGAGGGTTGGGCGTAGAGCACGCCGCTGTTCCGTCCCGTCATCACCACCAACGTATAGGGGCCTTTCTCTTCGTTGTATTTCTCGATATACGAAAGAATGGTGTTGGTGACATCTTCCATGCGCTGGGACTGAAGCGTAACCAGCTGGTTGGCGTAGGTCTGCTGGAGAGCCGCGATATCCTGCTGTTTTTGTTCGAGATTGGCTTCGCGACGCTTCTGTTCGGCAAGGGTGAGGGTGGCGCCGATTTTCAGATAATTTTCGTATTCATTCTGAAAGTTGGTCGCCTGCCGCTGCACGTCGGCGGTGAGGCGCTGCTCGGTGTCGGAAAGTTCTTTCTGCACATCGGCCACCATCTGGAATTCGTCGTTCACGCGATCCATATTCACGGCGGCGATGCGGATACCGGAGGCTTCGAAAGCTATCTTTTCGGTATTATCCGTGGGTTTTTCGTCTTTCTGCTTGCAGGAGGTGAAGGCGAGGAGGGAAACGCCCGCCAGCAACATCACCTTGATTGTCGTCTTTCTCATATTTTTATTATTATATATCCTAATTCGCTTCGTTGGAAAGGAACTGTATCCTCACCAAACGGATTTCGGTTTCGGTAAATTCATCATCACCCAATTCCTCCAACGCCTCCTGCACCGAATCGTTCTCGGCCTCCAGAAAATAATCGTATATCTCCTCGCGGTGATCTTCGTCCACCACGTTGTTCACGTAGTAGTCCAGATTGAGGCGCGTTCCCGAGTCGATGATGCGCTCTATCTCGGTGAGCAGGTCTTCCAAGGAAAGGCTTTTGGAAACGGCTATGTCGTCGAGCATAATCTTGCGGTCTATGCTCTGAATGATATACACCTTGAGCCCCGACTTGTTCACCACCGACTTCACCACAAAATCCTGCGGACGCTCGATTTCGTTCTCCTCCACATACCGCTTTATCAGCTCCACGAAAGGTTGTCCGTATTTCTGCGCCTTGCCCACGCCCACACCTGTGATACGGGTCATATCCTCCATGGAAACAGGATATTGAATAGTCATATCCTTGAGCGACACATCCTGAAAAATCACATAGGGCGGCAGGTTTTCCTTGTGCGCGATTTCTTTCTGAAGTTCCTTGAGCTGCGCGTAGAGCACCTTGTCCATCACCTCCACGCCCGCATTGCCGGCCGCCATGAAATCTTCGGCCTCGGGGTCGTAGGTATGGTCGCGGATTACCTGTATGGGATAGGGGTCCTTGATATACGCCTCGCCCTTGGGCGTGAGCTTGATGATGCCGTAGTCCTCGATGTCTTTGGAAAGCAAATCCTCGATGATGCACTGCCGGATAACGGCTTTCCAATAGCGTTCGTCGTGCGCGCATCCCTTGCCGAAAAGCGGCAGCAGGTTGTGGCGGTATTTCTTGATGGCGGGCGAAAGTTTCCCCATGCAAAGGGCCACCACATAGTCGGTCTTGAACTGTTCCTTGATGTCGGCCACAAGCTGCAACACGGTGCAGGCCGAATCGGTGGCGTCTTCCTTTTCTTTGGGATACAGACAGTTGTCGCAGTTTCCGCAGTTTTCCTGCGTGTATTTCTCGCCGAAATAGTGCAGAAGGTTCTTGCGGCGGCACATGGAAGTTTCGGCATAGGAAGTGGTTTCGGAGATGAGCTGCTTGGCCACTTCCTGTTCGGAAATCTGCTTGTCCTTGAGGAATTTCTCGAGCTTGGTCATATCTTCCTCGCAGAAAAAGGCCACACACTTGCCCTCTCCTCCGTCGCGCCCCGCACGCCCCGTTTCCTGATAGTAACCCTCCAGACTCTTGGGCATATCGTGGTGAACGACAAAACGCACGTCGGGTTTGTCGATGCCCATGCCGAAAGCAATCGTAGCCACAATCACATCGATTTCCTCCATGAGGAACTTATCTTGATTGGTGGCGCGGGTCTGCGCGTCGAGCCCCGCGTGATAGGGCAAGGCGCGGATGCCGTTGGCGCAAAGCACTTCGGCGAATTCCTCCACCTTTTTCCGGCTCAGGCAATACACGATGCCCGATTTGCCGCTGTTGGCGCGGATGAACTTGACGATGTCGCGGTCTACGTTCTTGGTTTTGGGACGCACCTCGTAGTAGAGGTTGGAACGGTTGAACGACGAGATGAACACCTCGGCGTTCATCATATCCAGATTTTTCTGAATGTCTTTCTGCACTTTGGGCGTGGCCGTGGCCGTGAGCGCCATGATAGGCACCCTCTGCCCGATAGCCTCGATGATGGGCCGCAGACGGCGGTATTCGGGACGGAAATCGTGTCCCCATTCCGAGATGCAGTGCGCCTCGTCGATAGCGTAGAGCGAAATGGGAATGGTCTTGAAGAACTCCACGTTCTCGTCTTTGGTGAGGGTTTCGGGAGCCACGTAGAGCAATTTGGTTCTGCCGGCGGCCAAGTCTTCCTTCACCTGCTTCATCTCGGCCTTGGTGAGCGAAGAGTTGAGGTAGTGGGCGATGTTCGATTCGGTGCCGAGGTTGCGCACCGCGTCCACTTGGTTCTTCATCAGGGCGATGAGGGGGGAAACGATGATGGCCGTGCCGGGAAGCACCCATGCGGGAAGTTGGTAGCAAAGCGATTTTCCTCCCCCTGTGGGCATGATGACGAAGACATCCTTGCCCCGCAACACGCTCTCGATGATAGCCTGCTGGTTTCCTTTGAAATGGTCGAAACCGAACACGCGATGCAGTTCGCTGTGTAAAAAATCGCTGCTGTATTCCATAGGCCGCGGGGTTAAGAAATTTGTTTACTTTTGTGGGTATGCGCAAGCCACTTGCAGGCAGAATTTCTCTTGCCGCCGGGGCGAAGCGCCTTGAATGTAAATCAAAGATAACAAAATTTGCCGAAATTTGCAAAAGCAGATTGACGGAACAAACTTCAAGGTTATGGTATTGCGAACCGAAGATATTGTAAAAGCGTATCATCAGCGCACGGTGGTGGACCATGTGTCGGTGGAAGTGAAACAAGGCGAAATCGTGGGGCTGCTGGGTCCCAACGGAGCGGGAAAGACCACTTCCTTCTATATTATCGTGGGATTGATAAAGCCTCTTTCGGGAAAGGTCTTCTTGGACGACAGGGATATATCGCACCTGCCCATGTATAAGCGGGCGCAATTGGGTGTGGGCTACTTGGCGCAGGAACCTTCGGTGTTCCGCCATATGAGCGTGGAAGACAATATCGACTCCATTCTTCAATTCATCATCAAGGACAAGGCGCAACGCAAGGCGCGCCTGGAGGAACTGTTGCATGAATTCGGCATCGAACACGTGCGCAAGACCAAGGGTATCAGCCTGTCGGGAGGCGAGAAGCGCCGCACCGAAATCGCCCGTGCCTTGGCCGCCAACCCCAAGTTCATCCTCTTGGACGAACCGTTTGCGGGCATCGACCCTATCGCGGTGGAAGACATCAAGAAAATTGTATTGCAACTGAAGCAAAAGAATATCGGCATCCTCATCACCGACCACAACGCACAGGAAACCTTGTCGATTACAGACCGTTCCTATCTGCTTTACAGCGGCAAGATTCTCAAGTCGGGAAGCTCGGCCAGCCTGGCCGCCGACCCCGAAGTGCGCGAAAAGTATCTGGGAAAGGATTTCTTGTTGAAGTAGTTATTCTTCCGCGGCGCGGAAAGCGCGTGTGGCCTTGGTGGTCTTGGGCTTGTTGAAAGCGTCCAAGTCGAGCGTGAGGCTGAGGTAGTTGGGCGCGCCTAAGACATGGTAGCGCGAGCGCGAATAGGAGAAGTTGAATTTGGAGATGCGGAAGCCCACACCCCACGAGAAGCCCACCACGCCTGCCTTATCCACCTGCCGCATATCGCGCGAGCGCATATAATTATACGAACCTCTTATATAGAAACCCTTGTAGGGAATAACTTCCAATCCCACCACGATATGCCGGCCGAGGTTGTCGAAAAAGTCGGCCGCCTTGCCGCGTTTCTTCACTTCTCCCGTAACCAAATCTCTCTGCGCATAAGGGTCTTCGTAGTTTAACCTCCATTTCTGCAAATTGGGAAATTCCACCAAAAGACGCAAGGGCGCGTGGGGAATCTTTTGCGAAAGCGCCAGCGCCACTTCGAAAGGCATACGGGTGTGGCCGTTGTCGGAATAGGGCTTGACGGCCCCGCCCATATTGCGCAAAAGCAAGGAAACGGCAAACAGACGCGAGGAATTGGAATAGGTGGCCGACACGTCCACCGCCATGCCGACAGCCGCATAGCGCTCCATCTGCGAAACAATCATCTTGAAATTGGCACCTATCGTGAAATGGGAATCTATCTCCCTGCCCCACCCCGCTATCAACGCCAAGTCGTTGGCCGAAGCCGTGCCGTATTCGTATCCATATTCGTCTGTGACATAGATTTTTCCGTAGTTGCCGTATTGGGCGTGGAAGGCGAAACTCCCCACATCCTTGAAGGTGCGGCTATAGGAAGCGAAACCGTAGTTGGTTCCGTTGAAATAGTTGACGTAGTTGAAGGCGAGGTGGTTGTGGATTTCGTCGGTGATGAGCGAAGGATTGGAGAGGGAAAGGGTGATGTCGGCGTCGCGCACCGAAAGGAACTCCGCGCCCATGGCGCCTATACGCGCCGAATTGGCCATGTCGAGAAACGTGAACGAAGCGTTGCCGAACTGCGCACGGGCACCTGTGCCGCCCGCGGCCGCACAGAACGACAGGCATACCAGCGTCCGCAAGCATACCGCCGCTTTGGAAATCCGTTTGCGTTCACCTTTCATAGAAAGGCAAATTTAAGAAAAATAACACTGAAACGCCTGCCACAGCACCATGCCTATCGAAACCGAGACGTTGAAGGAATGTTTGGTGCCGAACTGGGGAATTTCCAACGCCCCGTCGCAGGCATCCACCACCGCCTGCTGCACGCCCTCCACCTCGTTGCCGAAAACAAAGGCTATCCTTTCGTCTTTGGCGGGGTGAAAATGCTGCAAGGCCGTGCTGCCGTGCACCTGTTCCACCGCATACACCTTGTAGCCCTGCTCGTGAAGAGCCTCCACCGCCCGAAGCGTGTCGTCGAAATGCTGCCATTCCACACTGAGCGTGGAACCCAAGGCGGCCTTCTCGATTTCGCGGTGGGGAGGCGTGGCCGTGAAGCCGCACAGATAGAGTTTCTGCGTGCGGAAAGCATCGCAGGTGCGGAAACAGGAACCTATGTTGTGCATACTGCGCACGTTGTCCAAAACCACACAGAACGGGAATTTGGCCGCTTTCTTGAACTCGGCCACATCCATGCGCAGAAGCTCGGGCATGGTCTTGAGCGGGTGCTGCGAAATGATTTCCGGCATGATGCGTGAGCGGTTTTCTGCGTCAGAGGGTTTCCAAAATCTCCTTCACCAAGCCCACCAACACCGAAACGGTCTTCTCCACGGCGGCCAACACTTCTTCGTGGCTTACTTCAAGGACCACTTCGCCGCCTCCGAGGTCGGAAATCACAGAGACACCCATTACCTTCATGCCCAAATAGTTGGCAATGATGACTTCGGGAACCGTGCTCATGCCCACCGCATCGCCGCCGATAACGCGGAAATAGCGGTATTCCGAGGGGGTCTCGAAAGTGGGGCCCGTGGTGCCCACATACACGCCCGTCTGCGCCTTGATGCCCATGCGGGCGGCGGTGTCGAGGCAGTGTTGAAGCAGATCCTTGTCGTAGGCGTTGTGCATGGAGGGAAAACGTTCGCCGAAACGTTCGTCGTTGGGGCCTATCAGGGGGTTGGGAAGCAGGTTGATGTGATCCTTGATGAAGACGATGTCGCCCACTTGATAGTTGGGGTTCATGCCTCCGGAAGCATTGGAAACCAAAAGTTTCTCAACTCCGAGCGCTTTCATCACAAAGATGGGGAAAGTGACCTCGCTCATCGGATAGCCTTCGTAGAAATGGAAGCGGCCCTGCATGGCCACCACCCGCTTGCCGTTCTTAAGACGGGCGAAGAGCAGCTGGCCTTTGTGTCCGGCCACGGTGGAAACGGGGAAGTTGGGTATGTCTTTATAAGCCACCGTCTTTTCTATATTCAATTCGTCGACCAAAGTGCCCAGGCCCGAACCGAGAATCACGCCGATTTCGGGGTGGTAGTTGTCGGTGACGCGGTTGATGTAGGCCACCGTTTCCTGAATTTTCTCGAACTTTTCCATATCGGTATGTATTTATTTTCGTGTCGTTTGCCGTCTTTTATCTGTCGCGTTTATTGGCCGCCTTGTATCTATCTGCCGCCGCGCACAAAATCCCGCACCGCACGGTCGAATTCCTCTCCTTGCCCGAAAAGGAACTCGGTTCGGATGGGGATATAGGCCACCGGCAAGTGGCAAAAATAAGCAAAAGCGGCGGTATCTTTGAGCCGGCAGTAATCTTTTTGGGTGGTGAGCAGGAGGGGCGAGCCGCCTTGGGCGGCGAGCCCACGGGCGCGCTCGGCCAGGGCCTGTATTTCCTGCGGGGTGTAGGTGTGATGGTCGCCGAAGCGGCGGTGTTCTACAATGTCGTAGCCTTGCCGGTGCAGGTGGGCTTCGAGCGGGGCGGGGTTGGCGATGCCGGTGAAGAGAAGGATGCGGTGCGGGATTTGCGCGACAAGGTCGCGGAAATCGTCGTGGTCGGTGCCGTGGGCTGTGTCGACCCGCACAAAATCTCCGTATTTTACGGTGGTGAAGAAAACCTGTTGATACGGTGCAGGTTTCCATGACGACAGAAAGGCGTCGCGGTCTTCCTCCCGCCAATCGGAGGGGCATTTTCCAAACACGACGATTTGTGCGCGGCGGCTTCCGCGGCGGCTCTCGCGCAAGGTGCCGTAAGGCAGGAGATGGTCGCGGAAAAAGGGCTTCGAGACATCGCTCACCAAGATATTCAGACCCGCCTTCACCTGCCTGTGCTGGTAGGCGTCGTCCAAAATACACGCCTGCAAAGCGGGAAACTCCCGACGCAGCGCCTCCACACCTTCCTTGCGGCGGGCGGCCAGATAGAGGGCGAAACCGTGCGGGCAGACAGCCTTACCCTGGCCGCCCGCCGCAAAATTCTCCATATACTGCACGGGCTCGTCGCCTATCATCTCCGCATTCATCCCCTCCTCCGCCAAAAAATTCCCCTTGCTGCGCCGTCCGTATCCCCGGCTCACGATTCCCACGGCGAAATCACGCCCCAGCATCCGTACCAGATACTCGGTGAGCGGCGTCTTGCCGCTTCCTCCCGCACAAAGGTTACCCACGCAGATTACCGGAAAACCGAAAGCGTGGCTTTTCTTCAAACCTTTGTCGAAGAGCATATTGCGAACCCTCACCGCCAACGCATAGAGAGGCGTGAAGGGCGAAAACGCAAGGCGCAGAATACGGGCATGGTTCTCGATAAAGGGCATCTTTTCAAATATCTGTTTTTCAATTCTAAAATCAATGTGCTAAGGTAGTGATTTTTTACTTGCATCTCTGCAAAAAAATCATATTTTTGCAAAAAAAATCAGGAGGGTAGAATTATGTATTGGACGTTAGAAATGGCCTCGAAATTAGAGGATGCGCCTTGGCCGGCCACCAAAACCGACTTGATCGACTACGCGCAGCGCTCGGGTCTTCCTCAGGAAGTTCTTGAAAATCTGGAAGAACTCGAAGACGAAGGTATCGCCTACGACGGTATCGAAGACATTTGGCCCGACTATCCTTCCAAGGAAGACTTCTTCTTCAACGAAGACGAGTATTAATTAATGAAGAAGCTTGTTTCCATTTTAGTGCCTTGTTATAACGAGGAGGCATCTTTGCCGCACCTTTGGTCGGAATTGCAGAAAATCATGACCGACGATTACGATTGGGAGGTGCTTTTCGTGAACGACGGCTCTAAAGACCGTACCTTGCAGATTTTGAACGAACTCTACCATGCCGACCCTCGGGTGAGCGTGGTGGATTTGTCGCGCAACTATGGTAAGGAAAAGGCCATGCTGGCGGGTTTCGACCATGTGGCCGGCGACTGCATGGTGATTATCGACGCTGATTTGCAGGACCCTCCGCGCTTGATAAAGGAGATGTTGCAGAAATGGGAGGAGGGTTATGACGATGTGTATGCCCACAGGATTTCGCGCGGCAAGGAATCGTGGCTGAAAAAGAAATTCTCACTTCTCTTCTATAAGATTTTGCAGAAGGGTTCTTCCTTGTATATTCCCGAAAACGTGGGCGATTTCCGCCTGCTTGACCGCAAGTGCATCGAGGCCTTGAAGGAACTCCGCGAGTCGGAACGCTATACCAAGGGGCTTTTCTGTCAGATAGGCTTCAAGAAAATCGGGATTGATTTCGACCGCGACGACCGTGTGGCGGGCACCACGAAATGGAATTTCAGGAAACTGTTTTTCTTGGCGGTGGACGGCATCGTTTCGTTCTCCAATTTCCCCTTGCGCATATCCACCCTGCTCGGCTCCATCGCCGCCCTCGTGTCTTTGGTCTTGGGCGGTTTCTACCTCATCAAGGCCGCCATTTTCGGCGACCCCGTGGGAGGTTTCCCCACCCTCATTGTGGTAATTCTCTTCCTTGGAGGCGTGCAGCTTCTGAGCATCGGCATCATCGGGGAATATGTGGGGCGCATCTTCATCGAATCGAAACACAGACCCGTTTATTATATAAACAGTTACAAGTCACATATTTCAAAAGACAGTGAATAGGAAATCTTTTTTCGACAGCCCTTGGTGTGGACTGGTATGGTTGGGTATTTCCCTGTTGGTCTGCCTGTTTTTCGCTTGGTCGGTTTCTCCTCTTTATGTGAACGAGGGTGGGGACAGCGCTATTTTCAAAATTGTCGGACAAGGTATCTTGAATGGAAAACTCCCCTACCGGGATTTGTTCGACCATAAAGGCCCCGTTGTTTTCTATTTGAATGCTCTGGGGCTTTCGGGTGGAAAAGTAGGACTTCTTGTGTTGAATGTGCTTGCTCTTACAGCCACCCTCTGTTTGGTCTACCGCATTTCGCGCCTGTTCTCCTCCGCAAAAAAATCCTTTTGGATATCCTTGCTTTCCTTGCTGTATTGGGCGATTTTTTCGGAAGGAGGAAACCTGACGGAGGGCTATGCGCTTCCCGCCGTCGCCCTATCGCTATATCTTGTGCTGCGCCTTTGTCAAAACCCGCAAAAAACCTTTGCAGGCTACTTTGTCGGCTTGTGTTTCGCATGGATGCTCCTGCTTCGAATGAACGATGCGGTGATGTTGCCCGGCGGCCTTTTTGCAGGCTTTTTCCTCTATGGCTTGGTTCAGAAACGCTACAAACAAATCCTTGTGGCAACGCTTTGGTTCCTGGTGGGTGTCGCCACCTTGGTTTTACCATTTGTCATCTATTTCGCCGCCCAAAACGCCCTTGCCGATTTCTGGTACGGGCAGTTCACTTTCAACTATCTGTATTCCAAACAAAACTCACACGCCTTTATCAATTACGGCAATCTCGTCGTGTGTCTGCTTTTGGTTGTTTCCTGTGTTTTGGCCGTAGGAAAGAAGAAAG
>CAMWVZ010000007.1 GCA_947177845.1 uncultured Bacteroidales bacterium
GGGTATGGAGGCGGGGGCGAAAGCGAAAAGAGGAGGGGGTTGAAGACGAAAAAAAAGGGGGCTGAAAGCAAAAAGTTATTAACAAATTGTGGAAAACTCACCAAGGAGAGCAAATTCCGCCGTCCCGCCTTTCTTTGTAATATATTGATTTACTTATCGCATCGGCAATATAGGTTTTAAAAATGGGATTTTTTGGGAGCGAATGGAAAAATTATTAACAAAATGGGATTTTTCGGAGAATTCTCTTTAATTTTGGCCTGTTCTAAGCGGGAACCTTGCGGCGAAAGAAAACGGTGAGGTTCGTAATGCGCAGAACAGAAGAAGTATGGCGATTTTAGTAGGTAAAGAATTTTGCAAAGTGGATCCGGCCGGCCGTTTCAAATTCCCGGTGGCGCTCAAAAAAGCGCTTTCGGGCGTTGTGGAGGCGGGCTTTGTGATTCGGGAAAGCATCTTTGATGCCTGTCTCGAGCTTTACCCGCGCGGAGAGTTCGAGAAAGAAATCGAAAACAAGGTATCCAAACTCAATCCCTATAACCCTCAGGATCGTCTTCTTATTCGCAAACTTTCGGAGGGTAATCCGGTGGAGTTGGACAATAACGACCGTCTTCTCATTCCTTCCGAGCTTAAGAAAGCCAAGAAAATCGACAAGGAAATCGTGCTCATTTCCAAGATCAATATCATTGAGATTTGGGATGTGGAAACCTACAACAAGGTGAACGAAGCCGAGGTTGATTTTGCACGGATGGCCGCCGAGCGACTGGGACAGATTGACGCAACGGAAAAGTTTTAGGAGGGTGCGTCATGACAAGCGGCTATCATGAACCTGTTATGCTTTCGGAGGCTTTACAGAGCCTTGACATTCAGCCTAATGGCGTATATGTAGACGCTACATTCGGAGGTGGCGGACATTCCCGCCGCATACTTTCGCGTTTAGGAGAAAACGGCAAACTTGTGGCTTTCGACCGCGACCCCGATGCCTTGCACCGCGCGGCCGAAGACCCCGATTTTTCGCAGGCCGGAGGGAGGTTTGTGCTGATTGGCGAGAATTTCTCTTTCCTCAAGAATCATCTTCGTTTCCGCAGGCTGCTTCCCGTAGACGGCATTTTGGCCGATTTGGGCGTTTCGTCGCATCAGTTCGATGTGGCCGAAAGAGGTTTTTCCATTCGTCTGCACGGGCCGTTGGATATGCGTATGGATCAAAGCGGTGAGCTTACGGCCGCGCTTGTGCTCAACACCTATGCGGAAGAAGATTTGAAGCGGATTTTCTGTGTCTACGGCGAAATCGCTTTCGGGGGGCGGCTGGCGCGTGAGGTGGTGGCGCGGCGTGAAGAAGCGCCTTTTGTCTATACCGATGAGGCGGCTGCATTTTTTGAACGTTTTGCGCAGAAAGGCAAGGAGAACAAGTTTTTGGCTATGGTTTTTCAAGCCTTGCGCATTGAGGTGAACAAGGAGCTGGAAAGTTTGGAGGCTTTGCTGGTGCAAAGTCTGGAAGTGCTTAAGCCCGGCGGGCGGTTGGTGGTGATTTCCTACCACTCGCTCGAAGACCGCTTGGTGAAGAATTTTATGCGTACCGGCCGGCTCGACGGCAAGGAGGAAAAGGATTTTTACGGCAACAATCTTTCGCCTATCGAACCGGTGGTGCGGAAGGTGATGGTACCCTCGCCCGAGGAAATCGAACGCAATCCCCGCTCGCGCAGTGCCAAACTGCGGGTGGCGCGGATAAAACCTGTGGAAAAGGAGGTGGGGCGTGGCCAAGAATAAGATTCGCACGACTCCCAAAGTGGAGAATTTGGAGCCGCAGCCCGAACCGGAGGTGTTGTCGTTTTTCGGCAACACGCCCATGCCGGAGGAGCGGTTGCGGGAGCGTGAAGAAAAAAAGAAGCAGGGGAAAGACGAGAAGCAAAGGCGGGAACGTAGGCAAAGACGGCGCGCGCGTTTTCTTTCCGTGCTGGATGGTTCGGGGTTTTTGGAAGAGAGGGTGCGGGGCTATTGGGGACAGATATTTTTTGCGCTTTTCCTTGCTATCCTGATGATAACAAGCAACTACCACACCGAATCGGTGGTGCGCGAAACGGTTTCCATCCGCAACCAATTGCAGGATCTGCAATACAGGCAGGTTTCGAGCAAGGCGGAGTTGATGCGTTTGAGCCGGCAATCGTCGGTGGCGAGAATGTTGGACAGCACGGGGGTGAAGGAGTCGGTGGTTCCGCCCTACATCATCCGTTATAAAGGTTCGGAAAGACCGAAAGAATAAGAATACCGCAAATGAGCGACAAGGTGCCAAATAAGAATTCGAACTTCTGGAAGAGAGCTTGGTGGATCTATCTCTTCTTCTTGTTGCTTGCCGCCGGCATTGTGGCTACGGCGGTGAAGGTGGTGTTTGTGGACGGCGAACATTGGCGCAAGCTGGCGCAGAACCAAACGCTCCGTTACGAAGAGACACAGGCGTCGCGGGGCAATATCTATTCTTCGGACAACGCGCTGTTGGCGGTTTCGGTGCCTATCTTCACCGTCCGCATGGATTTGCATCCGAGCGTGGTGTGCAACGATACTTTCGATAGGTATGTGCGCCCCTTGTGCGATTCGTTGCACAGAATGTATCCCGCCGTTTCTTCGCAGTCGTTCCATAAAACTTTGCTGGAAGCGCGGAAAAAGAAGAAGCGTAATTTTTTGATTAAAAATAAGGTTACGTATTCCGAATTGGATAGAATGCGTCACTTCCCCATTTTCAAGAAAGGGCAGTATCGCGGCGGGTTCGTGGTGGAGGAGAAAGAGAGACGCAGCCGTCCCAACGGTATTCTGGCGGCGCGTACTATCGGCTACTATAATGCGGAAAGCAAGACGGGCGTGGGATTGGAACGTGCCTACAACAAGGAATTGCAGGGCACCAGCGGGCATCGGCTCACGCAGCGGGTGGCGCATGGAATTTGGCGCCCCGTGTATAGCGCCGATGAGGTGAAGCCCGAAAACGGAAAGGATTTGATTACCACGCTCGACATCCGTATTCAGGACGTTACCGAAGCGGCCTTGCAGCGGTGCATGGAGGGAAATGAGGCGGAACACGGCTGTGCGGTGGTGATGGAGGTGAAGACGGGAAAGGTGGTGGCTATGGCCAATCTCACCAAGCAGGCCGACGGCACGTATGCCGAAAGTCAGAACTATGCGGTGGGGGAGGCGGTGGAGCCGGGCTCCATCTTCAAATTGGCTTCCACGATAGCCATTTTGGAAGAAAGCAAGGAGGATGTGACGCACAGGATTGTGCCTACGGGCGAGATGAAGTTCTACAACCGCTGGATGCGCGACTCGCATAGGGGCGGATGGGGCGACATTCCGTTCTCGGAGGCTTTTGAAAAGTCTTCGAACGTGGGTATTTCGTATTTGGCCAACGAGATTTTTCACGCCAATCAGCAGAAGTTTGTGGACTACCTCTATAAGATGCGGCTCAACAAACCGCTGGGCGTGGAAATTCCGGGCGAGGGAGAGCCTTATATCAAGAACACGAAAGACAGAACGTGGTCGGGCGTTTCCCTGCCGTGGATGTCGATTGGCTATGAAGTGAAGGTGACGCCTTTGCAGATGCTCAATCTCTACAATGCCGTGGCCAACAACGGCAAGATGATGAAGCCTATGTTCGTGAGCGCCATCCGCAGGGGAAGCGAGACGGTCAAGGCCTTCGAACCGCAGGTGTTGGTGGAGAGCATCTGTTCGAAATCCACCTTGGCGGCCGTGCAGAAACTTCTGCAGGGCGTGGTGGAAAGCGGTACGGGTACGGTGTTGCAGAATCCGCTTTATAAGGTGGCTGCCAAAACGGGTACGGCGCAGATGAACTATGGCAAGGGGCAGAAGATAACCTACCGTGCTTCGATTGTGGGCTATTTCCCCGCCGAAAATCCGCGCTATTCGTGCATCGTGATGATTACTTCGCCGCAGGGTGGGCGTTACTACGGCGGTTCGGTGGCGGGCCCGGTGTTCAACGACATTGCGCAGAAGATTTATGCCACATTGATGCAGGGCGGGCGTGAAATTGCCGGGACCGGCTCGTTCAGTCCCTATCCGGCGGCGGGCTACGCTGCCGATATACAAGCGGTGCACAAGCACATAGGCGAGGGCACGCCCGAGCTGGAGCCAACGGCTTTCGTCCGCAAGAATACGGGCGCTGTGCGGGTTTCGGACGGCTTCAACGAGTTGGTGATGGCCAAGGATGTGGTGCCCGACTTGCGGGGAATGGGCTTGCGCGACGCTTCGTTTCTCTTGGAGCGTTGCGGCCTCAAGGCACGGGTGTATGGCAAGGGTAGGGTGAAGAGGCAGGAGCCTGCCGCCGGGAGCCCTTGTGTGGCGGGTCAGACCGTGGTGATAGAGTTGGGTTGAGGCGAGGGATATTATATTAATATAAAAGAAAAGACGTAAAATGAAAATAGAGGAACTGTTGAGTAAGGAATGCGGCGTGAAGCAGACCGTGGGGTCGCTTCAGACCGAGATAAGTGCGCTTACGCAGGATTCCCGCAAGGCGGAAAAGGGCGCTGTGTTCTTTGCCGTGCGCGGTACCAGCGTAGACGGACATTCCTATATAGACACGGCGGTGAAACAGGGCGCGGCTGCTGTCGTTTGTGAGGAACTTCCCCGGCAACTTTCGCCCGATGTGTGCTATATCCAAGTGGCCGACAGCAGCCGCGCCCTCGGCTTCATGGCCTGCGCCTTCTACGGTCATCCCTCCCGCTCCCTCAAACTGGTAGGCATCACCGGCACCAACGGAAAAACCACCACCGTGACGCTTCTCTATCGTTTGATGCGTTCTCTCGGCTACGAAGCCGGTTTGCTCTCCACCATCGAAAACCGCATCGGCGACCGCGTGGTTCCCTCCACGCACACCACGGGCGACCCTCTCCAAATCAACGCCCTTCTGCGGCAAATGGTGGATGAAGGCTGTCAATATGCCTTTATGGAAGTGAGCTCGCACGCCATTGTGCAGAACCGTATCGCCGGCTTGGAATTCACGGGTGCCATTTTCAGCAATATCACCCGCGACCACTTAGACTATCACAAGACTTTCGAAGCCTATATCAAAGCCAAGAAAGCCTTTTTCGATGCCCTTCCCGCCGAGGCCTTCGCCCTCACCAACGCCGACGACAAAAACGGTATGGTGATGTTGCAGAACACGCCCGCGCGCAAACTCACCTATTCCTTGCGGATGCCCGCCGATTTTTCGTGTAAGATTATCGAGGACTCCTTGCAGGGACTGCATTTGGAAATAGACCGCAAAGAAGTGTATATGCGCTTGGTGGGCCGCTTCAACGCCTATAACCTCACGGCCATTTACGCCACCGCCGTTAGTCTCGGATTTACTTCCGACGAGGTGTTGGCCGCGATGAGTTCGTTGGAGGAAGCCCCCGGACGTTTTCAAACCCTTGCCTCCACTTCTTCCGGAAAAACAGGCGTGGTGGACTATGCCCACACGCCCGATGCCTTGGAGAATGTGCTCGACACGCTTTCTTCCCTTATCCTGCCCGAGCAGAATTTAATCTGTGTGGTGGGTTGCGGCGGAAACCGCGATGCCGGAAAACGTCCTCAAATGGCGCGTATCGCCTGTAGGTATGCGGGGAAAGTGATTTTCACTTCCGACAACCCCCGCTTCGAAGACCCGCAGGATATTCTCGACCAAATGCTCGCCGGCCTTTCTCCCATGCAGAAAGAGCAGGTTTTGGTGCTGCCCGACCGCGAGCAGGCCATCAAGACCGCCTGCATGTTGGCGCAGGACAAGGATGTGATTTTGGTGGCGGGAAAAGGACACGAACCCTATCAGGAAATAAAGGGTGTGAAGCACCACTTCGACGATAGGGAAATGTTGGCTAAATATTTGTAAAACATAAGCCCATGTTGTATTACTTATTCGATTACCTACACGAAAATTTCAATCTGCCGGGAGCAGGCGTATTTCAATACATCTCTTTCCGTGCGGCCGCGGCCATTGTGCTCTCGCTCTTCATCTCCATGGTATGGGGCAAAAAGGTAATGGCTTTCCTGCACCGCAAGCAGATAGGCGAAACCGTCCGCGACCTCGGTCTTCAAGGGCAGAAGGAGAAAGAAGGCACCCCCACCATGGGCGGGCTCATCATCATCGTGTCCATTCTCATTCCCGTGCTTTTGCTCTGCAAGCTCCACAACGTGTATGTATGGCTTATGATAATCACCACCGTATGGCTCGGCACCATGGGCTTTATGGACGACTATATAAAAGTGTTCAAGCACGACAAACACGGGCTTAAAGGCAAGTTCAAGGTGATAGGACAAGTGGGGCTTGGGCTTTTGGTAGGCTTGGTGATGTGCTTTCATCCCGACATCACGGTTTCGCAGAAAAACGTGGCCGAAGTTTGCGTGGAGAACTACAATGTGCTCGATGCCGAACAATACGAAGCCGCCGAAGAAACGCTGACGGCCGCCACCGAGAAATCGATGAAGACCACCATTCCTTTCGTCAAGAACAACGAGCTCGACTATACCGCCATTATGGAGGCCATTCATACGGGCTGGGGAAAATACACATGGATTTTGTTTGTATTGGTGGTGATTCTTGTCGTGACGGCGGTGTCGAACGGTTGCAACCTCACCGACGGCATCGACGGCCTGGCCACCGGCACATCGGCCATTATCGGCGCTACCTTGGCCGTGCTTTCGTGGATTTCGGGAAACATCATCCTTTCCGAATATCTCAACATCATGTATATCCCGAATGTAGGCGAACTTACGGTGTTCATCGCCGCATTCGTGGGTGCCACCATAGGTTTCCTGTGGTATAACGCCTATCCCGCCCGCATCTTTATGGGCGATACGGGAAGCCTCACCCTCGGCGGCATCATCGCCGTCTACGCGCTGCTTATCCGCAAGGAATTGCTCCTGCCCGTGCTTTGCGGCATCTTCTTAATGGAAAGCCTGTCTGTGATTATGCAGACTACCTATTTCAAATACACCAAAAAACGTTTCGGAGAGGGCAAGCGCATCTTTTTGATGTCGCCCCTTCATCACCATTACCAAAAGAAAGGCATTTCGGAGCCCAAGATTGTGATGCGCTTTTTTATTGTGAGCATCCTTTTGGCTGTCATTACGTTGGTGACCTTGAAACTCCGATAATCATAACAAACGAGAAAAAGAATACACGATATGAACGCAAAATTCAGTATTGAGACATTGGCCAAGCAAGGCACCGTTTCCCGTTCCATGGCCGAATCGGTGGCCACGCATATCCGCGACTTGCGTAAGAAGGTGATACAGGAAAGTTTTCAGGATTTCCGTCAGGTGGACCACCGTTTGGAATTTGTAGCCAAGGTGCGGGGTGTGGAATATATCGACGATGCCAAAGCGAGCAATGTAAATTCCACGTGGTTCGCTCTGGAGAACATGACCCGCCCCGTGGTGTGGATTGCCGGTGGAAAGACCGACGACATCGATTTCTCCTCCATGCGGAATTTAGTGGGAAAGAAGGTGAAGCATATCGTTTGCTTGGGCAAGGACAACAGTGCCATTACGGAAGCTTTCGGCGGTGTGGTGTCGAATATCATTCAGACCGACACCATGCAACATGCCGTACAGTCGGCCTATTTGCTGGCCGAGGAAGGCGATGTGGTGTTGCTTTCGCCGGCCTGCCCCAGCTTCGATTTGTTCGAAAGCTATCAGGACAAGGGTATGCAGTTTAAGCGTGCCGTTTGCGAATTATAATTTGTTTTTAGCGCAGAGCGATGAGAGAGATTGCCAAATTTTTGGGAAAGTATTTTAAAGGCGACAGCGGCATCTGGACCGTCATGGTCTTGCTTTCCCTTGTCTCGATGGCGGCTATTTACAGCGCCACGGGGCTTTTGGCATATCGCTACCATAGCGGGCACGTGGCCTATTATGTGTTGCGTCACGGAGGGCTTCTCTTGGTGAGCTGGGTGGTGATGTTCTGTTTTCACCGCATCAAATACACCCGCTTCGCCCGTCTTTCGGTGCTTGCTTATCCTATCGTCATTGTGCTGCTTGTCTATGCGCTCATGTTGGGCGAAATCAACGGCGCCAACCGCTGGGTGCGTATCTTGGGCTTCTCGTTCCAGCCTTCCGAATTCGCCAAAGTGGTGTTGGTGGCGTTTCTATCGCGTCAACTCACCATACGGCAAAGCGTCATTACCGAAAAAAGCACCTATTGGCGACTGTTGATATTTGCGTTGCCCGTTATCTTGCTGATATTTTTCGACAACCTTTCCACGGCCATGCTCCTCACGCTCACTTGCTTCATCTTAATGGTGGTGGGCGGTGTTCCGCAGAAACGCCTGTGGGCCACAGTGGGTGTGGGAATGGCGGCGCTGGTGCTTTTTGTGGGTATCCTTTTCCTGCCTCCCGAAAACAAACTTCCCGGCCGATTTTCCACGTGGAAACACCGTATCGAGAATTTTGCGGGTTCGGATGCGAATGTGGAAAACAATTCGAGCAACTATCAGGCCGACCAAGCCAAAATTGCCGTGGCCAGCGGAAAGGTTCTCGGGAAAGGCCCCGGAAACAGCACGCAGCGGAACTTTCTGCCGCATCCCTATTCCGACTACGTATATGCTTTGATTATAGAGGAATACGGCGTTGCGGGAGGATTGGTGATATTGGTGCTTTACCTTTGGTTGTTGAGGCGGGGAATGAATATCGCCAAGCGATGCAAGGGTCTGTTCGGAAGTTGTTTGGTTATGGGACTCACCTTTATGCTCACCTTGCAGGCCTTGGTGAACATGGGCGTGGCCGTGGGATTTTTTCCCGTTACGGGGCAGCCTCTGCCGTTTGTGAGCATGGGAGGAACTTCGAGTTTGTTTACCGGCATGGCGCTGGGCATGATACAAAGTGTGGCGTGTGCGGTGAATGAACGGGAAAAGCGCGAGGCCGAGGCTTTGGGAGCGGCTTGAAGCGTGTAAGAAAAATGTAAATAAAGAAAACAAAGGGATATGGAAACGAACGAAAAACAACCCTACAGGGTCATTATCAGCGGCGGCGGCACCGGCGGGCATATTTTTCCCGCTATCGCCATTGCCAACGAACTCAAGAGCCGCGACCCCGAAATCGAAATCCTGTTTGTGGGTGCCGAAAACCGCATGGAGATGAAGAAGGTGCCGGAAGCGGGATACGAGATTATCGGTCTGAATGTGGTGGGCATAGACCGGAAACATCCGTGGAAGAACTTTTCCGTTCCGTTCAAGCTTTTGGAGGCTTTCCGCAGAACCCGCAAAATCGTTAAGGATTTCAATCCCGACGTGGTGGTGGGTGTGGGCGGTTATGCCAGCGCGCCTACTCTCTATTCGGCGCAACGCCTGCATATTCCCACGCTCTTGCAGGAACAGAATTCCTATCCCGGGCTCACCAACAGGATTTTGGCGAAGAAAGCCGAGGTGGTGTGCGTGGACTACGATGATATGGATGTGTTCTTTCCCAAGGAAAAAATCATCTGGACGGGCAATCCCATTCGGCAGGATATTTCGGACATCAACACCAAGAAAGAGGAAGGCATCGCTTTCTACAAACTCAAACCCGATATGCCCACGCTTTTGGTAATGGGGGGTAGTTTGGGTGCGCGCACCATCAATTCCGCCATGAAACAATGGGTGGACGCTCTTTTGGAGAAAGGCTATCAAATTCTTTGGCAAACCGGTACCTATTACTATCAACAGATGTTGCCCTATGCGGAGGGTAAGGAAAACCTCGTGATGCTCGACTTTATCCGTCGCGTGGATCTTGCCTATGCGGTGGCCGATGTGATTGTGTCGCGGGCGGGCGCCATTTCCATTTCCGAACTCTGCGTGGTGGGCAAACCCCTTATCTTGGTGCCTTCTCCCAATGTGGCCGAAGATCATCAGACCAAAAACGCCATGGCCCTGAGCTCGAAGAACGCCGCCGTGCTTTTGCCCGATATGCGCGTGGTGGAAGACTTGGGCAAAGTGGTTATCGACTTGTTCTCGAACACGAGACGCCGCGAACTGCTGGCGCAGAACATCTCGCGTTTGGGCACCACTTCGGCGGCGCGCAACATTGTGGACCAAGTGCTTAAATTGGCTCAGAAGGGACGCGCAAACAAGCAGGAAAAAAAGTAACCGATATGAAAGCCGACCGTATCACACACCCTTATTTCTTGGGAATAGGTGGCATAGGCATGAGTGCGCTGGCCTTTCACTACTTGCAGCAGGGCTGCAAGGTGAGCGGCTACGACCGTGTCTGCACGCCGCTTACCAAGAAGTTGGAAGAAGCCGGTGCTGTGATTCACTACACCGAAGATCCCGTCCTGATTCCGCAGGATGTTTCGACGGTAATCTATACGCCCGCCATTCCCGCCGACCACGGCGAGTGGGAGAGTATCCGCCAGCGCGGATTGCGTTGCTACAAGCGGGCGGAGATTTTAGGTGTATTGTGCCGTCTCTACCGTACCGTGGCCGTGGCCGGCACACACGGAAAAACCACCACTTCTTCGCTCATCGCCTACCTCCTGCAGTCGAGCATAGGTTGCAACGCCATTCTCGGCGGCCTTTCCATTAATATGGGAGGCAACTATCACCACGATGCCAAGAGTCAGATTATGGTGACCGAAGCCGACGAATACGACCATTCGTTCTGGCAGCTCTATCCCTATTTTTCGGTGGTTACCTCTTGGGACCCCGACCACATGGACGTGTACGGCACCTTGGAAAACATGCGGGCGGCCTACGTGCGTTTCATGCGGCAGTCCGACCGTTTCATCGCCGACTCCGCCTTGGACTTGCCCTTTCAGCCCCGTTTCTACTACGGCCTCGAAAAAGACGGAAAGGCCCGCGCCTATGCCGAGAACATACGCGTGGAGAACGGTGCCTATATCTTCACCTATGTGGGCCCGCGCGGCCGTATCGAGAACCTCAGAATGGTGTTGCCGGGCCGTCACAATATAGAAAACGCCGTGGCTGCCATCAGCATCGCACTCGAAATGGGAGTCGGACCGGCCAAAATCCGCGCTCTGTTGCCCGGCTTCAAAGGAGTGAAGCGCCGCTTGGAATATTGTCATAAAGGCAACAAATGGCAATACTACGACGACTACGCGCATCATCCCGCCGAGATAGAAGCCAGCATCAGCGCCCTGCGCGAGTGCTATCCCGACTATAAATTGGTGGTGATTTTCCAGCCCCACCTTTACACGCGCACCCGCGACCTGTGCGACACTTTCGCATCGAGCCTGTCCGAAGCCGACGAACTTTGCCTGGCCGACATCTACCCCGCCCGCGAACAACCCATAGAAGGCGTGTCCTCGCGCCTCATAGGCGATAAGATTCAAGGCAAGGAAGTGAGCTATTGCAACTGCGAGGATATTCCCGCATGGGTGGAGAAGCGCACGCAGCGTGCCGACGGAAAATCGGGCCTGCTGTTCGTGACCATGGGGGCCGGCAATATCGACCGCAGCGTGGAACCCTTGATTCGTTTTTTTGACAAAGAAGACAAAGCGTAGGAAATGATGAAACGTGTTTCGGTGATATTTGCGTTGTTTTTGGTGGTGGCCGCTTCGGTGGCCGCCTTCGTGCTCGCTGTGCGCCATGCCGAACACGCGCTTTCGAAAAAAGCCTGCACGACGGTGCGCATCGACATCGACCGCGGAGGCAATATCGTCTATATGCAGGAACGCGACATCAAGAATTGGATGAGCCTGCACGGCATCACGCCGCAGAAAACCCCGCTGATGCAGATAAACGCCTCGCATATCGAAACGGTGTTGCGGCAGAATCCCTATGTGCGCGACGCGCAGGTCTACGCCACGCCCGACGAAGTTCTGCATATAGCCGTGGAGCAACGCAATCCGGTTCTCAAAATCATCAACACGCGCCAACAGACTTTCCAACTCGATGAAAACGGCGTGGAAATGCCGCTCAACCCCGACTACAAAGCGCGTCTGCGGGTGGCCAGCGGTTATATTCCCCTTTCGCCCCGCTACGGCTCAAACGTGACGCAACTTTCCGACACCTCGGGCCGTGCCTTGCTCAGAAAACTGTTCGACATTCACGCCTACCTTTCCGAAGACCCTCTTTGGGACGCCCTTTTTGAGCAGATTTACGTGAACAGAAATCAGGAAATAGACCTTGTTCCCAAAGTGGGCGGGCAGATTGTGGAGTTGGGAAAGATTGAAGACATAAACGATCTTGCGCAAAAAATGTTCCGCCTGCGGCTCTTTTACGAACAGGCCATGAAAGGGCAGGACTGGCAACGTTATTCCACCTTGGACTTGCGCTACAAGAACCAGCTGGTGGCCACGCGCCGCGCAGGATATAACTGAGAAGAAAGATATAATTAAAAAAGAAAGAATATGGAAGAAGAAACCGATGTTGTGGTAGGCCTTGACATAGGTACTACCAAGATTGTGGCCGTTGTGGGTTGCCGCGATCAGGCCACGGGAAAAATCAAGATTTTGGGCTACGGAAAAACCGAGTCCACGGGCGTGGTGCGCGGGGCGGTGATGAACATCACCAAGACCGCCGAAGCGGTGAAACGTGCCGTGGAGCAGGCCTCGGACAACGCGAATGTGGACATTTGCGAAGTGTATGTGGGCATTGCCGGACAGCACATCGAAAGCTTCATTCAGTCCAACAGTTTCATACGTTCCAACAGCGAAGAGGTGGTGACCCGTGCCGAAATCGAGACCTTGAAGCAGGAAGCGAGCAAGGGCAGGGTGGATCCCGGCAAGAAAATCATTCACGTGGTTCCGCAAACCTTCACCGTAGACGGCGTTTCGGGTTTCCGCGAAGATGAGTTCGAAGGCATGACGGGTTCGAATGTGGAGGTGAATTACAATATCATTACCGCCGACTCCCTGGCCATGCGCAACATTCAGAAGAGCGTGGAAACGGCGGGGCTCGAAATCAAAGGCTTCATTCTCGAACCCTTGGTGTCGGCCGAAGCCGTTTTGGACAGCACCGACAAAGACGCGGGCGTGGTATTGGTGGATATAGGCGGCGGCACCACCGACGTGGCTATCTTCGGCAACGGCGTGCTGCGGCATACGGCGGTGATTCCCTTGGCGGGCAATCTCATCACCTCCGACATACAACGCGCCTGCACCATTATGCAAAGACAGGCCGAAGCCCTCAAGACACGTTTCGGCTCGGCGCTTCCCAGCGAGGAAAGCGAGGAGAAAATCGTCACCATTCCCGCCATAAACGGCAAGAGCGTGCGCGAAATCTCGCTCAAGCAATTGGCCACCATCATCAAGGGACGTGTGGACGAAATCTTCGGACAGGTGAGCTACGAGGTGGGCAACTGCAATTTCGACACCGACCAGTTTATCGGCGGCGTGGTGCTTACCGGCGGCGGTTCCAAGATGAAGCATATCGACACCGTCTGCGAATACATCACGCAGCTCGACACCCGATTGGCATGTCCCAACAAACATCTTTCGCCCGATTCGCCCAAGGATCTGAACGACCCTATCTTCGCCACGGCGGTGGGTTTGGTGATTTACGGCGTGCGGAGCGAAGAAGAGAACAATGTAATTCACGTGCCTTTGGCCACGCAGGGGGGAGAAGATAAGGAACCCTCTCCGGAGGCACCGGAAGAAGAGCCCGCAGATAATGTGGAGCCGACAACGGAAGAAAAGGCTCCCGCCGCGCCGAAAGCGACCCCCAAGAAGCCTTGGTGGAGAGGACGTGACGGCAGTTTCTTCGGAATGGGCAAGTTGGGCGACTTTATCGTGGACGCCTTGGACGATGATGTGCAATAACTTCGCGAAATGAACAGAGCACCGTTTATAAATAGGTGCCGCGGCCCGATGGTGAACGGTGGCCGTTCCTTAATTTTGGAGATTGCTAGAAATATTGTTTGACATGGAAGAATTGATGAATCAGAACCACGAAGGGGAGTTTTTGAATTTTGTGCTTCCCAAGAACCAATCCTCCTATATCAAAGTGATGGGAGTGGGCGGCGGCGGCAGCAATGCGGTGAACCACATGTTCCAGCAGGGCATCAAGGATGTGGATTTCATTATCTGCAACACCGATGCGCAGGCGTTGGAAGCCAGCCCCGTTCCCAACAAGATTCAGTTGGGAAAAGGTTTGGGAGCCGGCAACGTGCCGCAAGTGGCGCGCGACGCGGCGGTGGAGAAACACGACGAAATCAAGGAGGCTCTTTCCGGAACCAAAATGCTCTTCCTTACAGCGGGAATGGGCGGCGGCACCGGCACGGGCGCCACGCCCGTAGTGGCTTCGATTGCCAAGGAAATAGAATTGGTGGGCGATGAGGTCACCAAAATCCTCACGGTGGCTATCGTCACCATGCCCTTCAGCTTCGAAGGCCGCAAGCGTGTGGAACAGGCGCGGGCGGGTGTTTCCGAATTGCGCAAGATTGTCGATTCCATTCTTATCATCAACAACGACCAACTGCGTCAGTTCGGCAAGATGAGCCTGAAGGAAGCCTTCGCCAAGGCCGACGACATCTTGACCACCGCGGCCAAAGGCATCTCCGAAATCATCACGGTTACTTCCTACGTGCAGATAGACTTTAAGGATGTGAACACGGTGATGCACAACAGCGGCGCCGCCATTATGGGCTACGGCTCGGCTTCGGGCGAGAACCGCGCCAAGGAAGCCATCGAAGCGGCCATGAATTCGCCTCTGCTCAACGACAACAGCATCAAGGGCTCCAAGAACGTGTTGCTCTATTTCAGCTACGGCCCCGATGCGCAGTTGAATATGGACGAAATTGATGTGGTTACCAAGTCGATTGCACAACGCACCGAAACCGAAGCCGATATGATTTGGGGCGCGGGCGAGGATGCGTCGGCGGGCGAAAACCTTAACATCACCCTGATTGCAACGGGCTTTGAAGAAAAGAAGGTGATGGGTATCCGCGAAAAGACCATTATCAATCTCAACGAAAGAACCTACACTGCACCCGCCGTTGTTCCTACCCCCGCACCTGTTATACCCGCATCCTCGCCCGCGCCCGTGGCCGAAACCACGCAGCCGGAAGCGAAGGAACCCGAAAAAGAGGTGGTGGGCATATTGAGTTTCGACGGGGAAGTTTCCACCGCACAGGTTTCCACCGAGCAGGTGAGCGAACTCAAGGCGGCTCCCGCCGAAGCGCCGGTGGCATCGGCTTCCGTGGCGGCGGAAGACCCTCTTATCGAGGAGGTGAAGGCCGAATCCGAACTGTGGATGAACGACATTGATATCTTTGCCAACGTAGAGTCCATTGCCACCGAGCAAGAGACTGCCGCGGTGGAAGAAACCGCCGAGGTAACGATGAGCGAACAGGAGCAGTCCGAAACCGTGCAGGTGGAAGAAGGCTTCACCATGGAAATCCACACGGAGGCGCAGCAGCAAATGGGCTCCGAGACGATGCATCAGGAAACCGTGACAACGGTTATGGAAGCGTCCGAACAGGTGCAGCCCACCAATGCGATTCGGGAACGCTATGCGGCCACCACCGAAAGGATGATGCACCTGCGTCAGATGTCGCAGAAAATCAAGACCCAACAGGGTCTGCGCGAAATAGAATCCATACCGGCCTATCAACGGCAGAACTTGGATTTGACGCCGGTGGTGCCTTCGGATGTATCGGAGGTGAGCACCACCAGCATCGGCAGAGACGGAAGCCTGTTCTCGTCCAACCCGCCCTTTCTGACGGACAAGGCCGACTAAACGTTTTTTGACCTCAAAGCAAAAGGGGGCTGTTTGAAAAACAGCCCCCTTTTTTATATCGCGTCGGTACGACTATACCGCGTAAATCAACGCTACGGCGGAGGCGGAAACGCCTTCTTCCCGTCCTTCGAAGCCCATTTTTTCGGTGGTGGTGGCCTTTACCGAAACTTGGTCGGGGTTTATCTGCAAGACCTCGGCCAAGCGCTTCTGCATGACCGGGATATAGGGGGCAATCTTGGGCTTCTGCAAGCGGAGGCAAGAATCCACGTTGCCTATGGCATAGCCTTTTTGGTGCAACAAATCCTTCACCTTGCCCAAGAGCACCGTGCTGTCTATATCTTTATATGTAGAATCCGTATCGGGAAAATGCTTGCCTATGTCGCCCAAGGCGGCGGCACCCAACAAGGCATCGCAAAGGGCATGAATCAGCACGTCGGCATCCGAATGCCCCGCCAAACCTTGGGTATGCGCAATCTCCACCCCGCCCAAAACCAGTTTCCGGTTCGGGGCAAAGCGGTGCGCATCATAGCCGTAACCTATGCGGAAATTCATTATTCTCCCGACTTTTTCTTCTTGTCGAAGGAGAATTTGACACCTACGCGAAGCGTGTTTTTAAGAGGATTGGAACCCGCCGTCTGCGAGGTGGGAATGAGATAGGAAAAATCGAGCCCCACCATTTTATATTGCAGACCTACCCCCAAGGAAAAGTATTGACGGTCTCCCTTGTATTTACTTTCGTGGAAATAGCCCAGTCTCACGGCCACGATGTCCCTCCACCAGTATTCCGCGCCGAGACTCCACATAATTTCCTGCATTTCTTCCTTAAAGCCGCCCGGAGCGTCGCCGAACGATTGGAAGATACCCTGCATTACGTTTACGCGGTTGGTGCGGCCTCCGATAATCGTGTCATTGCGCATGAAAGGAGGCGTGGGAACCAAAAGTTTGTAGGCCTCGCCGTAGAAGCCCACCGAATTGTAGTCGTTGATATGCCAGTCGAAACCTATGCCCAAACGCAGGGCGGCGGGCAGGAAGTTACGGTCTACATCCTCAAGGTTGTCGCTGTAACTCATTTTATTCCCGACATTGGTGATACTCAGACCGGCCATCAAAGTACCGCCCTTAAAGTTCTTCACCTCGAAATCCTGTTTGTAGTACAGGCCTATATCCGCCGCACCGGCAAGACCCGCCTTGGTGTCCTGACCCTGCACGTATTGCCCCAAGGTGAGGTTGGAGTAGATGAAACGGCCTGTTACCGCAATCGAGAGCACATCGATGATTTTACGCGAATAACTTACGTCAATCGCAAATTCGTTGGGGCGGAAAGTTTGGGCACTGTAAGGATTTCCTGATTCGTCAGTAAAGGTTACGTCGCCCATGGAGAAATAGAGCAAGGAGGCGGCGAGGGCGTTGCGGTCGTCGAACTTATACATGCCCGAAAGGTAGACCAACGACATATCGGGCACTAAATTGAGCAACCACGGGCTATAGGTAAGAGCAACGCCGTAGTCTTTCTCCATAAAGACAGATTTGGCGGCGTTGTAGTGCTGAGAATAGAGGTCGGGCGTGGTGGCCACACCTATATCTCCCATACCACTCGAGCGGGCATCGGGAGACAACGAAAGGAAAGGCACGGCCGTGGAAATGGCGTTGGCAGTTTGCCCGAACCTTTCATGTACGGGCGGGTTGTTAGGGCTCACGATTTGCGCACGGAGAGCAGGCACGGCCAAAAGCAAAAGAGCCGATAAGGCTACAAGTTTTTTTTGCATTGCAACAGGTTTTAAAGGTGTGTTTACACACGCAGGGTTAAAAAGTACCGCTTCCTTCGTTCATCGGCAAAATCTTTTGAGCAACAAAAGTACGCGAAAATACAAAAAGTTGAGCGCAAAGCCAACTTCAAATACAAAAAAATATTATCTTTGCCACCTTTGGATAGAAAAAGAAAGATGACAGGAATGCATTCCTTTCGGAAAATCAAGCGTATTTGCACCGTTTTGTGTCTAACGGCGTGTGCGGCTTTCGCCCATGCGCAGGATATGCATCTGTCGCAACTCTACTCCAATCCCCTCTATTTAAATCCCGCTTTTGCCGGCACCTCGGGTTGCGGGCGCATCACGGCGGGCTACCGCAACCAATGGCCCAACGTGGGCGGCGGGTTTTCCTTGGCGGCGGTTTCCTACGACCAATATATCAGAGCGTTGCATGGCGGCATAGGTGCCTATGTGAATGCCGATTTTCAAGGCGGTGGCACATTCCGCGAGATTTCGGCGGCCTTTATGTATGCGTTCCGTGCGCAACTTTCGGATAAATTGTTTCTTACATTGGCTGTGCAGGGCTCCTACGCCAACCGCTACGTCAATTGGGAATCGCTCACTTTCCCCGACCAATACGACCCCTATTTAGGTTTGGTGCAGGGGCGTCCCACCGCCGAGAACCTGCCGAACACCCCGCTGAACCGTCATTACGGGGATGTGGGTGTGGGCGCTACGTTCTACGGACAGAACTTTTATGTGGGCGTGTCGGCCGTGCATCTCATCCGTCCCGATGTGGGCTTCATGGGGCCGAGCCGCTTGAGTATCCGTTACAGCGCACAGGCGGGCGGCAAGATTTATTTCAAACCCACCTATAACGAAATCCGCGACGAGAAGGATCCTTACCTCTCGCCCAATATCGTCTATATCCAGCAGGGCAAGTTCACCGAGCTCAACTACGGGCTTTATGCGCAGATGTGGCCGGTTGTTTTCGGGGTGTGGTTCCGTCAGAGCTTCAGCAACCCCGATGCCGTGATTTTTATGTTGGGTGCTGATTTCAAAGGCATTCACATTTCTTACAGCTACGACCTCACGGTGTCGAAACTCACGGCACGGAGCGGCGGCAGCCACGAAATTGCGTTGGGATTCCGTATTCCCTGCAAGCGTCAGGCTATGGGGGCCCGTCGTATCGAGCCTATCCCCTGTCCGAGGTTCTAAAATGCGTTTTATATACGCACCTCTTGAAAGTGTCTTGAAAAAGACTTATCTTTGCACCGCTTAAAATGTAGAAAGATGTATAAGCAAGCTTTCAGATTTCTGTTTGTAGCCGGCATATTGGCTACCCTTGTTTCTTGCAACAGCAAGACCGGACAGTCGCAGTCCACGGGTTGGGGCGTCAACGACCCCAAATGGGGCGGCTATCAACGCACCGAAAACTACGTGCAGCCGGTTCCCCTCCGCTTTGTGTTTATTCAGGGCGGCTATTTCGTCATGGGGCGCAATCAGGAAGACCTCAAGTACGAACACAACAACGACCCGCGTCGTGCCACTGTAAGTTCGTTCTATATGGACGAAGTGGAGACCTCCAATGCCGATTATGCCGAGTATATCTACTGGCTCAATCGTATCTACGGTCAGGACTATCCCGAAGTGGTGGAAAAGGCCAAGCCCGATCCTTTGGTTTGGAACAGCGTGGGCGGTTTCCGCGACGCTATGACCGAGGCCTATTTCGAAAACCCGGGCTACAACAACTATCCCGTGGTGGGTGTTACGTGGGAACAGGCCCGCGACTACTGCGATTGGCGGACCGACCGTATCAACGAGTACATTTTGATTCAGGCCAAGATTCTCAAAATGGATATGGGACAGACCGCCGACAACAACTTCAACACCGATGCCTATCTGGCCGGTCAGTATAGCGGTATCGTAAATAAAGGTCTGCAGGATATGGATCCCAACGCCACCGAAACCCGTCGCGGTGTGCAGAGAAAAGACGGTATCCTGATTGAGAAGCTGCGTCTTCCCACCGAAGCCGAATGGGAATATGCCGCGTTGGCCTTGATGGGCAACAGCAATCAGGAACGTGTGGCCGAACGCCGCATTTATCCGTGGAACGGCAAACCTTTGCAGGTACGTGCTCCCCAAACGCCTTACAGAGGCACCATGATGGCCAACTTTATGCGTGGCGACGGTGACTATATGGGTACGGCGGGTGCGTTGAACGACGGCGCCGACTACACGGCTCCCGTTTACTCCTACTTCGCCAACGATTTCGGTTTGTATAACATGGCCGGCAACGTGGCCGAATGGTGTATGGACGTATATCGTCCCCTTACGTTCGAGGATGCCGACGGTTTGAATGCCTATCGTGGTAACGTTTATCAAACGGTGGAACGCGACGAAGACGGCTTGATTGCCGAAAAAGACAGCTTGGGCCGCATCCGCTACCGTCAGTTCACCGACGAAGAATTGGCTTCGCGTGAGAACTTCAACAAGTCCGACAACCGCAACTACTTGGACGGTGATTATGAATCGGCCATTGTGGAAGACTGGTTGGCCAAGGGCGACGGTGACGAAGAAGAGGAAGGTGCTTCGGCGCAGTCTTCCTCCACCACTTCGCTTCTGTATGAATACGGCACAAGTTCGTTGATTTCCGATAAGTCGCGTGTGGTGAAGGGCGGTTCGTGGAAAGACCGCGCCTACTATACTTCGGCGGCCACCCGTCGTTTCATGGATCAGGACAAGAGCTCCGACTGGATCGGTTTCCGTTGCGCGATGCCCCGTATCGGTGCGGCGAACGGAGGTTCGTTGGCTACCAAGAGATAGTCCTCAAGGAGAAAGGATAGAGAGGCGTAGCGTGGGC
>CAMWVZ010000008.1 GCA_947177845.1 uncultured Bacteroidales bacterium
ACCTTTGTGTCACGGAGAGATTAAAACCGTTGAAAGCAGGATGCGATCTTGCGGAACCTCGAATCGAAAATTCGTTGTATCCTCAGGTCGGAGAAGTATTACTTCTTCGACCTGTTGTATTTTAGGAGCCTGCCCTTCACAAACCAATGGATTTGGTCTTGAGTGTAATTAGGTTCGCCCAAATGATTTCTATTTTGTTCGGAAAAAATCTTGGCGGTAATCTGAAGTATTACTTTGTGTTTCAGATCTTCATTCAACATTAAATCCGTAAGAACGGCTGTTGCCCCTTGTTTACAGGCGATATTGGCGTTCTTTACAATCTTGTTCTTATTTTGAGGAGACTTGACATCTATGTAGCCGTACTTGTCGGTCTTCAAATCGGGATTGCTATTGTCGGTGATGCCGGGATAGAGTTTTTTTCGTGCAGCCACCGCCTGTGGCATAACTTCGGGATTAATCCAGCAATGGGTCTCGACGGTGTAAGCCTTCGCCACTGCAAGTATCTGCCCATAGTCGGGAGCCTGCGTATCCACCAACAGATGCTGATACACCGCAAAACCGCT
Source organism: uncultured Bacteroidales bacterium (assembly GCA_947177845.1). Lineage (GTDB taxonomy): Bacteria > Bacteroidota > Bacteroidia > Bacteroidales > P3 > Pullibacteroides. The sequence continues at coordinate 564 of CAMWVZ010000008.1, forward strand.
CTCGGGGTGAAGGTAGACCATGCTGAACTGCGCCGATAACGGCAATGCGTAAATAGCCTCCTTCTCCGCCGGGGTTCGCTTTGTCCTTATACGAAACAAATCTTTCATGTTTCCTATAACGTATGGAGTCGGATTTTATCGAACTTTTTGAGAAAAAAGTTTTCAACAGAACAATACAGCAGGCAGATTATCTTTGTTTTATAATATACCAAGAATTTCAAGTGTATATCGATTTATATGATTTGTGAGTACCTTTGCAGACTACCGTACGGGATGATTTCCCGCGGGCAGTCAAGCGGCCGTGCGGAAGTGCCTTAAAGCCATAGTCCCGCGAACACCCTTTTCGATAAGCCGAGAGCAGAAGCCAAGCTTGCTTGGATTTTGCCGAGGTAAGAAAAGGGCGGCGAAGCCAATTTTGCCGTTGCTGCGGACGCGCCGCAGAGCACGTTCCTTTTTGTGCCGGAGGCGCGGACGGACAACGAGCAAAACCGCGGGATGGCTAAAGCCACTTTGCAGCACGGAGCACGTGCCGCTTGGCCGCCCCTGCGGGCAGGCTAATAAACAGTAAATAATAAAAAATAAATAGGTATGAACAACGATTTGCAAAACCTCAAGCCGCAGATTTTGTGGCACTATTTCGACGAAGTGCTCCGCATTCCCCGTCCCTCCAAGAAAGAAGAGAAAATCCGCGCCTATCTCGTGGATTTCGCCCGCCAACACAATCTGGAATGCCACGAAGACGCCACCGGCAACGTCCTCATCCGCAAACCCGCCACAAAAGGCCACGAAAACCGCCCCGGCATCATCCTGCAAAGCCACATGGACATGGTGTGCGAGAAAAACGGCGACTCCACCCATAACTTCGACACCGACCCCATAGAAGCCTATGTGGACGGCGACTGGGTGAAAGCCAAAGGCACCACCCTCGGCGCCGACAACGGCATGGGCGTGGCCACCCAACTGGCCGTCCTCGCCTCGGACGACCTCGAACACGGCCCCCTCGAATGCCTCTTCACCGTAGACGAAGAAACCGGCCTCACCGGAGCCTTCGGCCTGCAACAAGGCTTTTTGCAAGGCAAGACCCTGCTCAACCTCGATTCCGAAGACGACGGACAATTCTTTATCGGCTGCGCCGGCGGCATCGACACCGTGATAAAATTCCCCTACCGCAAGGAACTCATCGACCCCAAGCTGCAATACTTTCAGATTCAGGTGAAAGGACTTGCCGGCGGACACTCCGGCGACGACATCAACAAAGGCCGCGCCAACGCCATTCAACTCCTGGCACGCCTGCTCTATAGGCTGGACGAAGCCTCGCCCCTGCGCATCGCCACGTTCAACGGCGGCAACCTCCGCAACGCCATTGCCCGCGAAGCCACCGCCAACATCGGCGTCAACGCCGACCAAGCCACAGGACTGGCCGCCGAAGTGGCCCGCTTCAAGACCCTCTTCGCCGAAGAATACAAGGCCACGGAACCCGCTTTGGATGTGGTGCTTACCGAAATTCCCAAACCCGAAATCCTGATGAAGCAGGAAGACGGACGCGCCCTCATTTATGCCCTCAACGCCTGCCCCCACGGCGTGTTGCGCATGAGCGACGAAATCAAGGATTTTGTGGAAACCTCCACCAACCTCGCTTCGGTGGCCACCCAAGACCGCTTCGTGCTGATATGCACCAGCCAACGCTCGTCGGTGGAGAGCGCCAAACACTTCGCCGCGCAACGTGTGGCCGCCTGCTTCAAGGCCATAGGCGCGCAGACCGAACACAGCGAAGGCTATCCCGGCTGGAAACCCAACGCCAACTCCCCTATCCTGAAACTTGTTCTGGACACCTTCCGCGACCTTTTCCACGAAGAAGGCAAGGCGCTCGCCATTCACGCCGGCTTGGAATGCGGCCTGTTCAGCGAGAAATATCCCGGCATGGACATGGTGTCCTACGGCCCCACGATGCGCGGCGTGCACTCGCCCGACGAGAAAGTATCCATAAGCACCGTGGAACGCTTCTGGAAGCTCACCGTGGAATTGCTCAAACGGTTTTAATCTCTCCTTATGCTGCGTATCTTTTCCGAAAGAAAGGCCCTTGTCTTCGCCGACACGCTCGGCGAGGGCAAGGGCGTTCCCGAATTTGTCTTTCACGACACGGACGCCTTATACGATTTCGCGATGCGGGAATTCCGCCCCAAGATGCCCGCCGACGCGCGGGTGGCGCTCCAAAAGCCCGACGGCGGCTTGGTGCGTGCCGAAGAGGTGTTCCGCGCGTTCTGCGCGCGCACGGGATTACGCGCGGCGGCGGGAGGCTTGGTAAAGACCCTCGACCCCGCCCTGAACGAGCCCGAATATCTCTATATCTACCGCAATGCGATGTGGGATTTGCCCAAAGGCAAGAAGGAAGAAGGCGAAAGCACCGAAGAAAACGCCCTGCGCGAAGTGCAGGAAGAAACCGGCCTGCGCAACCTGAAACTTCTCCGTTTCTTGGAAAACACCTATCATTTTGTGGATTTGGGCCGGGGCAACACCGTGGTGAAGCAGACCTCGTGGTTCGAGATGCAGACCGACACTAAACAAGTGCCGGTGCCGCAGACCGAAGAAGGCATCAAGGAGGCCCGTTGGCTAACCCGCGCCCAAGTGCGCGACAGACTGCCCCTTATGTACGCCTCCATCGCCGCCCTCTCTCACGCTTACTTTCAATAAGTTTCGGAATTCCCGGCGTTTTCGGTGGCTTGGGCCGCTGCGGCGCCCATTTTCTTGAAAAGCAGTTCGAGAGAACCCGAAGACGGGGCCGCGATATGCGCATTGAGGATATTTCCCTTGTCGTCTACCAAGAAGAAACACGGAAAACGCCCCGCATCGATGCGGCGTATCCAGTCTATGTTTCCGTTGAAATGCAGATAGGGCCACGGCAGGTGGCGCTTGCGGGCATCGTGCACGTAGCGGGCGCGGCTGTGGTCGCTGTTTATCACGAAAATCCGCACGGCCTCGCGCACCTCCTCCCCCGCCTTGCTCCAAATCTTTTCCAAGCGGTTCAGTTCCGTGCCGCAGTCGGGGCAAAGCGTGTAATCGGCCCGCACGAACACGAAATAATGGAATTTCCCTTTCTCCAAAAGCGCGTCTACGGAAAGCGTGTCGCCCGCTTCGTCGGTCAGTTTTACATCGGTAAAATAGTGCTGTTCAAAGCGTTCCCGCCTTTGCGCAAGCAAACGCGCCGCCGTTTCCCGAGTGGTTGCGAATTTGGCCTCACGGCTCAGGTATTCCACCAACTGCGTTACCGCGCGCGCGTCAAGGCGCCCGCCGTCCCATTCCTGCGAGAGCGCGTAGAGCAACACCCCTTCGCGCAAGGCCTCGTTGCGCAGGGCGTAGTCGAGCCCCATGCTGTCGGAAAGCGCCTTGACGCGCGCGCCCACCGCCAGCGAGGTGTCCTGAACAATCCTCCGCACCTGCGTATACGGCAGAAAACGGTTCGTGGCGAGATAATCACCGAAAAACTGCCGCAGGAAATCGGCCTGCGCGGGATTGTCGGCATCCACGGTCTTCCCGTCCACATAGCGTTCAAAGATTTCACGCCGCGACATCAATCCCGAAAAATAAGCTAAAAGAGCCTCGGAATAAGCACGGTAGGCGTTGAAATAAGGCGATTTCACTTCACCGAACTCCTCCTGCGCCCTATGCAGGAAGCGCACCACGGGCAAGGTGTCTTTTTGTAGGTAAATCCGCTCGAAGTCCATGCCTAACATACGGTTGTAGAGATAGGCGTAACGCCCTAAATGATAGTTGAGATCGGTGGTGTCGCGCCCGCCCGAAGAATCCGTCAGCACATAGCGCAGCTCGGGCAGACGGTTCGAAGCCACGAAAGCGTTGAGCCGTTCATCCACGAAATAGTCGAAATCCTCCATGCGCAACGCATAGGTCTTCCCCCGCTCCACAAAAAGGCTACCGCTGTAATAATCAATCTCGAAATAGGTAGGCAACACCTCAAAAACCTCGTCGGTGGCCAAGACGAAACGCCCGTCCTCCCCAATCACCGCCCTGCCGAGCTCCACCCGCCCGTCCGAAATCATATCCGCGTCGGCATACCACACAATGCACCGTCCCTCGGCACCCTTGGCCAAGCCCGCCACCCGCGCCGTGTAGCCCACGTCGGGAAGGTCTTGCGCCGAAACGGACCACGCCCCGAGGCACAAGCCCAGCACAGCCGCCCACCTACAGATTTTCATGGAGAAATTTGGTGAGTTTATGATAAAGATGCCGTTGTGCCGAACCCTCCTTGTCAACCATGCTGTGGTTCTTGTTGGGATAGAGCATGAGTTCGAAGGGCTTGTTCGCCTTCTGCAAGGCCGTCATCATCTCGATGGCGTTCTGCACATGCACATTGTCGTCGCCCGTGCCGTGCACCAGCAGGTAGGCTCCCTGCAACTTGTCGGCGTAGTGAAGCGGCGAGTTGAGCTCGTAGCCGTCGGGATTTTCCTGCGGGGTGCGCATGAAACGCTCGGTATAGACATTGTCGTAGAATTTCCAATGCGTAACGGGCGCCACGGCCATGGCCGCCTTGAACACGCCCTCGCCCCGCAACAGGCAGTTGGACGACATGAATCCCCCGTAACTCCAGCCCCAGATGCCGATGCGCGACGAATCCACATACGGCAGGCCGCCCAGATAGCGCGCCGCAGCCACCTGATCTTCGGTTTCATAACGCCCTATCTGCATATAGGTGCATTTCTTGAAGGCCTCTCCCCTGCCCCCGGTGCCCCGGTTGTCGACGCACACCACAATATAGCCCTGCTTCACCAGCATCTGATACCAGCAATAGTCGGTGCTCTGATAGGGACGGAGCGAATTGCACACCTGCTGCGAGCCGGGACCGCCGTAGAGGAACATCAGCACGGGATATTTCTTGCCCTCGGCCTCGGGCGTGCCTATCTCGGCGGGCTTCATCATCCACGCCTGCAAGTACACCTGCCGTTTGGGAGCGGCCGCGGAGTCGTTGCCCTTGGCTTTCCGCTCGAAACGATGCCGTCCGAAGCCCGTCCGTTGCAGGAACATATTGTTTTCCAAATCGGTGAGCGGCACGGGAATGCGCAGAAATTCCTTCTTCACAAAACCGTAATGCTGCGCGGTCTGTTCGAAATGATTGTTGGCGAGGATGCATTCCACAAGCTGTTCCTCCTCAGGGCCTATATAATAAAGGTAGTAGCTTGCGGCTTGATTGGCGTTGGAATGCTCCGCAATCATATAGGTGAAGTCCTTGTTGAACCAAGCGTGCGTGGAACCGCCCTTGCGCTGCATATCCAAGGCGGGGCGGCGGAGGTTGCTTCCGTCTAAGTTCACGCACATCAGGTCGAGGTTGGCGGGCGACGAATAGGCGGCTTGGAAGAAAACGCGGTTGTGCGCCTCGTCCACGCCGTAGAGACGGGTCACGTCGTACATATCGGGGGTGAGCAGCAGGCCGGCGGTGTCGGTGCCGTCGGTTCTATACAGGTAGAGATGACGGTAGCCGTCGCGTTCGCTGGCAAGCAACATGCGCGTGCCGTCGGCAAAGAAGTGGATGTCGTCGCTCACCTCCACATAGGCCGCGTTCCGCTCTTCGTAGAGGAGCGTCTGGGTGCCGTCTTTCTCCAACGCCCATATCCTCAAGTGGTTCTGAGGACGGTTGAGCGTGTAGAAGATAAGGCGGTCGGTGCCGCCCGGATAGAACATCCGAGGCAGGTATTCCACCGAGTCGGCCCGCAACACTACCTGCCGCGCCTGCGCAACGGGCCGCCCGTTGTCTTGCAGCTCGCGCGTCCACAGGCTCACCTTCGAATTGTCCTCGCCCGCCTTCGGATATTTGTATTGATAGGTCTGCGGATAGAGCTCTCCCCACACCGTCATATCATACTGCTTCAAAGACGTTTCATCGAACTTCAACCACGCCAGCGCCTTGGAGTCGCCCCGCCAGTCGAAAGCGCGCGTAAAGCCGAATTCCTCTTCATACACCCAATCGGTATGCCCGTTGCGGATTTCGTTTTCCTTACCGTCGGCGGTAATAGCATGAATTTCATGTTTCTGCAAATCGGCTACATACAAATTTCCTTGCCGCACAAAGGCAAGTTTCTTTCCGTCCGGACTGAAAAGCGGCACCTGCAGAAGCGTATCCACCACCCACGGATTGGAGAAACGCCCCTTGGCATCGAGGCTCCACAGCACGGCCTTGCAAGTGGCCGACTGCCGGTAAATGGGGCGTATGTCCGAAAGCAGGAGCACGCGCGAGAAGTCGGCGTTGAACACAAAACGTTGGGGCTTCCATTCCGGAGCGGCGAAGCGGGCATCGGCGGCGGGCTCTATCACCGATTTCTTCTTGTCCTTTCCTTGCGCCTGCCGCTGCACCTTATAGAGCGTGCCGTTTTCCAGCTTATAGTATTCCTTTTCTTCCAAGAGATAAGGTATTCCGCTCAAACTCTTCTGTTTGAAGGCGGACGAGAGAAAAATCGAGTCGACGTCGAAATTTTGAGGGAAAGCGGTTGCCGAAAGGAGGGAAGCGCAAACCGTCGCCCCTCCTATAACCGCCCGCATTCCTAAATTCCGCCGTTTTCCTGCCGTTTTCATAACATTCTTCATTTTATAGAGCGAAGTTAGTAAATTTTCTCCGTCGGTTTTTTGGAATTTCCAAAAGAATGATACCTTTGCGCCCACGGAAACGAAATAAAAAAAAAACGTTTCCTTGGGTAAAATACATAAAGCATTCTATGTGTGACGGAAACCTGACACCCTCGCCCGAAATGTTGCAAAACATCTCGGACATTTTCGCCAAATACGGCCTGCGGAGCACGTCTATGGAGGATATCAGCCGCCACCTGAAAATCTCCAAGAAAACGCTCTACGCCTATTTTGCCGACAAAAACCAGCTGGTGAGCGCGGTGATGATGTTCCGTATGCACTATCACGACATGGAGGAACTGCGCCGCCGCATAGACCCCTACTCGGCCGTGGAATGCCTCATGGCGCTTTCCGCGCACATCACCGATATGATGGAAAGCCTCTCCCCCGCCAACAGCTTCGATATGAAGAAATATCACCTCGCTATCTACGAAGGGGTAACGGAAAAGGTGCAGAAACTGGCGGACGAATTTTTGGCTTTGGTGATAAGGAAAGGCTGCGCGGAGGGTCTTTTCCGCCCCGACGCCAACTACAAACTGCAATGCTATCTGCTTACCAAACAGTTTATTCTGTTTGCATCCCCCGAAGCGCTTTCCACCCTGCACTGTTCGATAACCGAACTCGTGGCCTCGCTGTTCGAGAACTTCGTGCGCGCTATCGCCACGCCGGCCGGCATGATGGAATTGGAAAGAGTGAAACGGGAAACCGACAAGCGGGAAACTGAAAAGAAATTGTAAAACACCGATATGAAAAGAAGAAAATTTTTAACGGTCTGTGGGCTCGCCTGTGCCTTGTTGGGCGCGGGTTTTGCCCAAGACATCCGTCCCGAAGACGCACCGGCGGGCAACCCGTCCGACAGCACGACGCGGGATGCCGCGATTGTGGAGGCCATTCAGGAAATTGTCGGCGACACCTTGCAGCAGGAACAGCAGGAGCCGCAAGAACCGCAAGCCCAAAAAGCGGAACCCCGCAAGGAACGCAAGAAGGAGAAAACCATTCTCGATGCCGAACCCACCGCCGAAGCGCAGGCGCTGAGCCTCGAAGATGCCGTGGGATTCGCCCTCGAACACAACAAGAGCCTCAAGGCCTCTCGCCTCAACATGGACCTTTATAAAAAGAAAGTGATGGAGGTGGTGTCGAACGGTATTCCGCAAATCAACGCCGGGCTTTCCTATCAGACCAACTTCGGGCAGGAAATGGATTTGGGCCCGATGAAGATTAAAATGGAAGACATCATGTCCTTTACCGCCTCCGCCTCGTGGATGGTTGTCAACGGGCAATGGATTGTGGGCATTCAGTCCTCCAAAATCGCACAGAATTTGGCCTCCCAGCAGACCGCCTTGGACGAGCTCGATGTAAAAAGCAACATCTATAACTCCTATTATATTGTGTTGGTGACGGAACATCTGGTAAAAATCGTCGAGGCCAACCTCGTGGATATGACCAAGATACAGAAGCACACCGAAAACCTCTACGCCGCCGGCGCCCTCGAGGAAAGCGATGTGGACCAAATCCGCATCACGGTGGGGCAGCTCAACAACACCTTGATGTCTATGAAGCGCACCTTGGATGTCAACTACAACCTGTTGCGCATTCAGTTGGGCTTGAAGGCCGGCACGCCCCTCACCCTCACCGATCCCTTGGAGACGTTTTTGGGCGAGGAAGGCATCACCAAACTCTTCTCCATAGAATTCGATGTCACCGACAACCTCACCTATCAGACCACGCTTACGCAGGAACAGTTGCAGAAGAAGGCGCTCAGCGCGGCCAAATGGGCTTGCGGCCCCACCCTCAGCGCGGGCTATAACTATCAGTATCAGATTATAGAGGGCGGTTTCATGTCCATTCCCCATACGGCGCAGGTGCAGCTGAACGTGCCCATTTTCTCGGGTCTTCAGCGCAAGGCCAAGATCGATCAGGAAAAAATCACGCTCCAGCAAGTGCAGCTCAACAAGAGCCTGCTGGAAGACAACCTGATGCTGCAGGAAGCCCAATACAAATACAACCTGCAAAGCGCCTTGGACAACTACGACTTGCAGAAAGAAAACGTAAAGGTGGCCAAGAACGTCTTGGGACACTATCAGGCCAAATACGAGGCGGGCGCCATTTCGAGCCTCGATCTCACGCAGGCCAACACCAACTACCTGACGGCCGAGAACAACTATATGTCGGCCTGTCTGGAACTGTTGCAGGCGCAGACCAACCTGCTCAAACTTTATAACGAATTACAATAATACAAAAAGCGAAAATTATAAAGACTATGATAAAGAAAGTGATTTTAGGCATGGCGGCGGCAAGTCTGCTGGTTGCCTGCTCCGGCAAGAAGCAAGAAGCAACGGTTCAGGAAGAGGTGAAGATTCCCGTCAAGGTGCAGACGCTGAAATCGATGAAGGTGAACCGTACCTTAGACTACGCGGCCAATCTGGAAGCCGACGAACAGGTGTTCTACGCACCTGCCCTCACGGGACGCATCAATAAGATTTATGTGGAGGTGGGCGACCGCGTCAAGAAAGGCCAGCTATTGGCCGAAATGGACCGCACCCAGCTCGACCAAGCCAAAGTGCAGTTGGCCAACCTCAAGACCGAATACGACCGTGCGGTGAAGCTTAAGAAAACCAACAGTATCAGCCAGCAGGCCTACGATGCGGCCGTGACCCAATATCAGGCCACCAAGGTGAATGTGGCGTTTTTGGAGGAAAACACCCGCATGATTGCGCCTTTCGACGGGGTCATCACGGGCAAGTATTTCGAAGACGGCGAAATCTACACGGGCGGTGCCTACGGCGGGGCTTCCAAACCCGCCATCGTGTCGTTGGAGAAAATCAATCCGCTCAAGGCTTATGTGAACCTTTCCGAACGCTATTTCCTCGAAGTGAAGGAAGGCAGCGACGTGGAACTTCACAGCGCCCTCTACCCCGACCGCGTCTTTGCGGGCAAGGTGAGCATCGCCTACCCCACGGTAGACCCCAAGTCGCGCACCTTTACCGTAGAAGTGAAAGTGCCCAACGCCAAGGAGGAATTGCGTCCGGGTATGTACGCCACCATTAACTTCCTCGTGGACGAACAGACCACCGTGCTCGCCCCCGCTTTGGCCGTGCTCAAACTGCAGGGCGCCAACAACCGCTATATCTTCCTGAACCGCGACGGCAAGGCCAAACGTGTGGAAGTGACTATCGGCACCCGCTACGACGACCAGCTCGAAATCCTGAGCGACGAAATCCGCGAGGGCGACGAAATCGTGGTGGTGGGACAAAGCCGTCTCATTGACGGTTCCCTGCTGGATATCGTGGAATAATTCCCCTTCAACAAAGTTTGGTTAAATAGGAAAAACAGACATTTATGAGCATATTCAATACAGCGGTCAACAAACCCATTTCCACGATGATGATTTTCGTGGCGGTGCTGGTATTGGGTGTGGCCGCCTATCTGAGCCTTCCGGTGGACCAATATCCCAAAATGGACCCGCCCTACATCACGGTAATGGCCACCTACCCCGGTGCCAACGCCGCCGACATCGAGGAGAACGTAACCAAAGTCCTCGAAGACCAACTCAACGCCGTGGACGAGCTGAAGGAACTCACCTCCACGTCCTACGACAACCTTTGCGTGGTGATGATGGAATTCGAATGGGGCGCCAACCTCGACGAAGCCTCCAACAACGTGCGCGATGCGGTCGACAAGTCCATGCAGTCCCTGCCCGACGACATAGACCGCCCCACCATCATGCGTTTCAATTCTTCGGCCATGCCCATTCTGATGTATGCGATTACGGCCGAGGAATCCTATCCGGGCATCGACAAGATTATCGACGACAAGGTCATCAACCGCCTCAACCGTGTGGACGGGGTGGCTTCGGTGTTCATGGCCGGTAGCCCCGAACGTGTGGTGTATGTGGATTTGGACCCCAACCAACTCGATGCCTACAACCTCACCTTGGAACAGATTGCGGGCAAGATTCAGGCCGAAAACATGGACATTGCCTCGGGTAGCGTCAAGATGGGGCAAATGGACTACAGTCTGCGCGTGGAGGGAGAGTTCGATGAAAGCGACCAAATCAAGAACATCGTGCTGGGCACGCAGAACGGCCGCACCATCTATATGCACGACGTGGCCCGCGTGCGCGACACCATCAAGGACATCACCCTCGAACAGACGATAAACCGCCGCGACGGTGCCATGCTGATGATTACCAAGCAGACCGACGCCAACGCGGTGGCGGTGGCCAAGGCCTGCAAGAAGCAGCTCGCCATCGCGCAGAAGGAATTGCCCACCGACATCAAGTTCGAGATTATCAGCGACAATTCCGACTTCATCGTTCAATCCATCAACAACTTGCAGGAAACCATCCTCTACGCCTTGTTGTTTGTGGTGATTGTGGTGTTTGTCTTCTTGGGACGCTGGCGCGCCACCTTCATCGTGGCCCTGACCATTCCCATCTCGTTGATTGTGGCTTTCATCTACCTGTTCGCCACAGGCGAGTCGCTCAACATGATTTCGCTCTCCTCGCTCTCCATTGCCATCGGTATGGTGGTGGACGACGCCATTGTGGTGTTGGAGAACATCACCAAGCATATAGAACGCGGAAGCCGCCCGCGCGAGGCGGCCAAATACGGCACCAACGAAGTGTGGCTGTCGGTTATCGTCACCACGCTCGTCACCGTGGCGGTGTTCTTCCCGCTTACGTTGGTGACGGGTATGACGGGCGTGCTTTTCAAACAGCTCGGCTGGATTGTCTGCATCACGGTATGTACGTCTACGGCCACGGCCATTTCGCTCACCCCTATGCTGTGTTCGCAGTTGCTCCGTCTCAAGCAGAAATCCGAACTCCGCAAGCATTCGTTCCAAGCCATCACCTCGCGCTGGCTCGATAAGCTCGACGCTTTCTACGAACGCCTCATTCACTGGGTGCTGCGCCACAAGACCGTGGTGATTTGCTCCATGTTCCTGCTCTTTTTCGGTTCGCTTTTCCTCACGCGCTTCATCAAGACCGACTTCATGCCGCAGAACGACCAAGACCAGCTTTCCGTCTACGTGAAGACGCAGACGGGACAGCGTGTGGAGGAAACCAAAGTCATCGCCATGGCCATCGACTCGGCTATCCGCGCCAACGTTCCCGAAATCCGTCTGATGAACGTGTCGTACGGCAGCGAGGAAGAAGCGTCCATGGCCTCGTTGATGAACACCACGGGTTCGAACATCATCAATATGCGTATCCGCACGATAGACCGCGAAGACCGCGACCGTAGCGTGTTCCAGATTGCCGACCAAATCCGCGGCATCCTGCGCAACTGGCCGGAAGTGCTCGAATTTACGGTTTCCACCAGCACCAGTAGCGGCGGCATGGGCAGCAATAACGTGGATTTGGAGATTATCGGCTACGATTTCACCACCACGTCTATGATTGCGCAGGAAATTGCGCGCCAGGCCTCGTTCATTCCCGCCATCGGCGACGTCAAGATAAGCCGCGACGACGACAAGGCCGAGCTTCAGATTATGCTCGACCAAGACAAACTCGCCCGCCACAACCTCACCACCTCGCAGGTGGGCCAATACATGCGCAACCGCGTGTACGGCAACCGATACAGCAAGTTCAAGGAAGACGGCGAGGAATACGACATCATCGTGCGTCTGGACGAGGAATCCCGCAATTCGATTACCGAAATCGAAAACCTTATCATCACCGACGGCTACGGACAGAAGGTGCGTTTGAAGGAATTGGGCACCATCCGCGAATACTACTCCCCTCCCAATATCCAGCGTAAGAGCAAGCAACGCTACCTCAAGGTGAGCATGTCGCCCGCCGCGGGTGTGGCCTTGGGCGAAGTGGCCGAATATGCCCAGCAGATTGTCGACGGCTTGGAGAACGTGCCGCAGGAAATCTCCTTCTACATCGGCGGTAGCTACGAAGACCAGCAGGAATCGTTCAGCTCGCTCGTTCTTCTGTTGTTGCTGTCTTTGATGTTGGTGTATATCGTGATGGCGGCCCAGTTCGAAAGCTTCAAGATGCCCTTCATCATCATGATGGCCATTCCCTTCGCCTTTACGGGCGTGGTGCTGGCGTTGCTGCTCACCCATACGTCTTTGAGCGTGGTGGCGGCCTTGGGTGCGGTGCTTCTGGTGGGTATCGTAACCAAGAACGGTATCGTGCTCATCGACTTCATCAACCTCTTGCGCGAAAGAGGCCTGCCCTTGTATGAGGCCATCGAGAAAGCCTGCCGCTCGCGTCTGCGTCCCGTATTGATGACCTCGCTCACCACCATCTTGGGTATGGTGCCCATGGCGGTAAGTTCGGGCAAGGGTTCGGAAACGTGGAAGCCTATGGGTATCGCCGTTATCGGAGGTATGGTTTTCTCCACCCTGATTACGATGATTATCGTGCCGGCCATCTACGCGGCCACCAACAAGAGCGGAAACCGCAACAAGAACAAGAAAGCAGATAAATTGCACCTCTTTATGGAGGGTATCGAAACGGAGGCTCTGCCCGAAGTGACACAAGCCTAAAAAACTAGAAATTATGCAGAAAGCAGTTTTTATCGTCTATAATCAGGCCCTTACCGAAAGAGTGGATTTCATGCTCAAATCGCTCAAGATTAAGGGATACACGCAATTTCCCACCGTAAACGGGGCGGGCAGCCATACCGGCGAGCCCCGCATGGGGTCGCACACGTGGCCGGAAATGAACTCGGCCACCCTCACCGTCGTGAACGAAGAAATGGTGCCTCTCCTGCTCAAGTATATCAAGCAGCTCGACGAAGTGAACCTCGAGAACGGCATCCGGGCGTTTGTATGGCATATCGAGCAGGTATACTGAGCGTCCTGAAGGGTCTGCCCAACAAAAAAGCCGATGAATTTTCATCGGCTTTTTTTATTGCGGGTCTTTGTGTATTATTATAAATCGCGGAGCAATGTGCGCAGCAGTTCGAAGTTCCGTAGCGGCGCCTGCGTCCAAAAGTCCTTGTATTGCGCCATATTGTCGTTTTTGGCGCAGGGCGTGTCGCTGATGATGCGCAACGAAAGGAAGGGCACTTTACGCATGTGGCAGACCTGCGCCATGGCGGCGCTTTCCATATCCACGGCCAAGGCCTGCGGAAAATTCCGCAAGATGTCTTGCAGACGCGCCGAATCGGTAATGAACTGGTCGCCCGTGCATATCAGGCCTTTCCTTACGTTTTGGCGCAGGGCTGCGTCCAAGAGCACGGCATCGGCTGCGAAACGGGCGGGGAAACCCTGAATCTGCCCGGTCTCGTTGCCTTCGCCGCAATCCACGTCGTGATAGCAGCATTCGGTTCCCGCCACAATGTCCCCTACCCGCACGCCCGCACCTATGCCGCCGGCCACGCCCGAATTGACGATGGCTTCGGGCGAAGCTTCCGCACAGAGCAGGTTCACGCCCGTGGCGGCGGCCACCTTGCCGATGCCCGATTTCATCAGATATACGTGCTTGTTCCCTACCCTGCCTTCGCACAGACGCATACCCAAAGGCGAAGTCTCGACGCTTTCCTGCAACAAATCGCGGAACAGGGCGAATTCCTTATCCATTGCCACCACGATGCCGATTTTCTCCATGACAAAACCTATATTAATACTAAAAATGACAGACCGGACCAAATCCGGCACCGAAAGAATACGCGGCACCCTTTCCGATAGCCCCGTGAATATAGGTCTCCGCCCTCTCCACGGCCTCCTCCAACCCACAACCCTGCGCCAAGTAGGCCGCCATAGACGAAGAGAAACTGCAACCGCTGCCCTCCACGTTGCGGGTGTCGATATAGTCCTTTTCAAAGAAACGGATGCGCAGACCCCCGGCCGAAGGCATCCCCAGCACATCCCTATGCTTGCCGTCCTTGCGGAACGACTTGACGATGCAGGCGTTGCCCGCACGGCACAAAACCGCCATATCGTCCTCCACGCTCTCATGGCCGAAGTCGTGCCCCAGCAACAGGCAGGCTTCGCGATAGTTGGGCGTGATAATCGTAGCCAAGGGAAAAAGCACGTTCCGATAGGCTTCCACGGCATCCCACTCTATGAGACGGTCGCCGCCGAAAGACACCATCACGGGGTCCACCACCTTGGGAATGTCGGGATAGTCCCTGAAAAGCCCGGCCAAGGCCTCTATCAGCTCGCGGGTAAAGAGCATACCCGTCTTGACGGCTTCGGCCTTCGGGTCGTCGAGAAACAGACGCACCGCCTGCACCACCCATTCCACGGGCAGCGGGTGCACGCCCTTCACATGAAGACTGTCCTTGTTCACGAGGCACGTCACCGCGCCCGCTCCAAAAGCACCGCAGGCCGACACCGCTTTGATGTCGGCCTGCACGCCCGCACAGCCCAAGTTTTCACTTCCGGCTATGCACAATACTTTCTTATAGTTCATTATTTATAGAACTCCACGCTTTCGGGTTTGAAGGCGGCGATGAACGAAGCATGACGCTGCACCATGCCTTCGCCATAGGCCACAAACACCTCCGCGCTCTTGCGGAAAGCCTCGCTGCGGTTGGCATCGAGCAACACGAGGTTGCCCAAAATCGTGTAGCCGGCAATCTCCACCAAACGACGGGCGTGGAAGTCCACCAACTCGTCGTTGCCCATGCCCTTCACGGTTTCCACGGCCTTGTCCAGTTCGGCGTGCATCCGCTTGAGAATGTCGCGCAAAGGCATCAGTTCCGCCTTCACCTCCTCCTGTTCGTAACTTTCAATCAACTTGGAAGCGTTGCCGTTGAGCACGTGACGGATAGCCGCCACCACCTGCAACTGCGACGTACCCTCGTAAATGGTGAGGATACGGGCATCGCGATACATGCGCTCCACGGGAAAATCCTTCATGAAGCCCGTGCCGCCGTGAATCTGAATGGCATCGTAGGCAATCTGGTTCGCATACTCGCTCGAAAACATCTTCAGTATAGGCGTAAGCATATCGGCATTGCGCTGATAGAGCTTCATCTCGGCGCGCTGTTCGGGGGTGAGTTTCACACCCTCGTTCACCATGGCCGCATAGGTCTTGCTCAAGTCCACGGCACGCGAGGTCTCGTAGAGCACCGAGCGGGCGGCGTCCAGTTTGGCTTTCATCACCGCCAGCAATTCATAAACGGCGGGGAATTCGATAATCGCCTTGCCGAACTGTTCCCGTTCTCCGGCATATTTGAGCGCCGTGCGGTAGGCGGCTTCAGAAAGCCCCACCGATTGGGCGCCCACGCCCAATCGTGCGCCGTTCATCAACGACATCACATACTTAATCAAGCCCAACTTGCGCTCGCCCACCAAACGGGCGGGAGCGTTGGTAAACACCAGCTCGCAGGTGGGCGAGCCCTTGATACCCAACTTGTTCTCTATACGGCGCACCCGCACGCCGCCCCAAGCGCGGTCGTGCACGAAATACGACAGGCCGCGGCCGTCGCGTGTGCCCTCCTCGCTACGCGCCAGCACCAATTTTATATCGGCGTCGCCGTTGGTGATGAAGCGCTTTACACCGTTGAGCATCCACATGCCCTTGGCCTCGTCGTAGGTGGCCTTGAGCTGCACGGCCTGCAAGTCGCTGCCCGCATCGGGTTCGGTGAGGTCCATGCTGCACGTCTTGCCCTCGTGGATACGCGGCAGGAATTCCTGCTTGATTTCCTCGGTCGCGAACTCGCAAATGGTTTCGGCGCAGTCCTGCAAGCCCCATATATTGGCAAAGCCCGCATCGCCGCGCGACACGATTTCGGCGGCCATCACATAAGGCACCGTGGAGAAATTCAAACCGTTGTATTTGCGCGGCAGGGCAATTCCATACACACCCGCCTGCGTCAGCACATCGTGGTTTTCCTGCGTGCCCCGGGCATACTTCACGCGGCCGTCTATCACCTGAGGCCCTTCGTGGTCTACCTCTTCGGCGTTCTTATCCAGCACGTTGGCCGAAATATCGCCGATAATCTCCATCACCTTGTCGTAGCTGTCCATGGCGTCCTCGAAATTCTCGGGGGCGTAGTCGAACTTGTCTTTGTCGGCATAGTTGTTTTCCCTCAAATCCACGCATTTTTTCATCTGCGGGTGATTCAAATGGAATTTGAGAGCCTCGTTATCGCTATAGAAATTCATAGGTCTGTGTCTTTATTTGGAGTTTTCCTTGTAATACTTGATGAGTTTGGGCACCACGTCCATGGCCGAAGCCGTAATGACGTAGTCGGCGATGGCGTTCATGGGCGCATCGGGGTCGGTGTTGATGCTGATGATTTTGCCCGATTGGTCCATGCCGGCGCGATGCTGCACCGAACCCGAGATACCGCAGGCGATATAGAGTTTGGGACGCACCGTAACACCCGTCTGGCCAATCTGACGTTCATGCTCAATCATGCCCGCATCCACGGCGGCGCGGGTGGCGCCTACTTCCCCGCCCAGCAAATCGGCCAGTTCGTAGAGCATCTTGAAATTCTCGCGGCTTCCCATGCCGTAACCGCCGGCCACGATAATCTGCGCACCCTTGATATTCACTTTCTGCGCTTCAATGGCACGGTCGATAATCTGACATACAAAATCGGCGGCCTCCACATACTTGTTCACGTCGAGGCGTTCCAATGTGCCCTTGTAGTCGGCCTTGTAGATTTCCTTCTTCATCACGCCCTCGCGCACGGTGGCCATTTGCGGCCTCGTGGAAGGGTTCACAATCGTGGCGATGATGTTGCCTCCGAAAGCGGGACGGATTTGGTAAAGCAGGTTCTTATAGACTTCCTTGGTCTTGATGTCTTCGTGGTCGCCGATTTCGAGGCTCGTGCAGTCGGCGGTGAGGCCGCAGAGCAAGCTGGAAGCCACGCGGGGAGCCATGTCGCGGCCCACCGAGGTGGCGCCGAAAAGCAGAATTTCGGGCTTGAGCTCCTGCGCCAGCTTCACCACGATGGAGGTGTGCGGCAAGGTGGTGAAAGGAAACAGACGCTTGTCGTCGGCATAGTGAATCACGTCCACGCCATAGGGGTAGAGCGTTTTTTCCAAGTCCTTCACCTCGTGTCCGATAACAATCGCTTCCAAACCCACACCGAGTGTGTCGGCCAATTTGCGCCCTTTGGAGAGCAGTTCGAGGCTCACGTCGGCAATGCCGCGTTCCTCGGTCACTTCGCAATATACAAATACGTTATTCATGTTCTTTTTGATTTTGAGGAATTTGCGCGATTTCTTCCCTATCCTATGATATGGGTCGAAATCAATTCTTTAACCAATTCGTTGACGGAAGCGTCCGAACCGTCCATGCGTTTGGCTTCCTTGTGCACCAACACCACGTTGTCTATTTTCTTCACCTTGGTGGGCGAGCCGTTCATACCCAGACGGGCGGGGTCGGCATCGAGATCGGCGGCGGTCCACTCGCCTATCTGCAAGGCTTTGTCGGCCTGCACCTTCGCCTTGCGCATCTCGGAGGCCTGCGCCAGTTCGTTGGGCGCGGCGGCGTGCTTGTAGCGCATCACCCGCACCGCATGACGCGGACGGCATTCCTTGGCCGAACCGTGCACGGTAATCAGACACGGGAACGGGGCGGAAACCGTTTCCACGCCACGTTCCAGACGGCGCTTAATCGTGATGTTCTTCGCATCCACCTTCACCAATTCTTCGGCATAGGTAATCTGCGGCATATGCAGTTTCTCGGCGGTCTGCGGCCCCACCTGCGCGGTGTCGCCGTCTATGGCCTGACGTCCGCACAGCACCACATCGAAGGGGGCGAGCTTGCGCAAGGCCATGGAAAGCGTATAAGAGGTAGCCAAGGTATCGGCACCCGCAAATTTCATGTCGCTCACCACGCAACCGGCATCCGCGCCGCGATACATGGATTCGCGCACGATTTCGGCCGCCCTTCCGGGCCCCATGGTAAGCACGAAAATTTCGGCTCCCTGCACTTTTTCCTTAATCTGAATTGCCATTTCCAAGGCATTGAGGTCTTCCGGATTGTAGATGGCCGGAAGGGCGGCCCGGTTGATGGTTCCGTCTTCTTTCATGGCATCTTTGCCCACATTGCGCGTGTCGGGAACCTGCTTGGCCAAAACAACGATTCTAAAACTCATATTCTCGTTTTTAAGTTTGCAACAAAACTTGCAAATGTACAAAAAATAAAGGGGTGTCACAACTTTGTCGCGACACCCCTCTCCACAAGACGGCTATTCCCGTCCGCAGAAATTTTCCGAGCCTATCTCTTCACCACCTTCACCACCAGATTTCTTCCGTCAACCAAGGTGAAATGCAACAGATAGACACCACTTTGCAGAGCCGTCATCGAAACGGTTTCGGCATTTTCCAGCACCTTCCCCACCCGCTTTCCGGCAAGGTCGGTAATGAAGAGCGTGCGGTATTCGCCCGCCACATGCAGGTTCTCGCCCACGGGGTTGGGATAGATGCGCAGCCCGAAAGCTTCGCCCTCTTCGATGCCCGTTTCCGTGAGGTC
This sequence comes from uncultured Bacteroidales bacterium, assembly GCA_947177845.1. GTDB lineage: Bacteria > Bacteroidota > Bacteroidia > Bacteroidales > P3 > Pullibacteroides. The sequence goes on from CAMWVZ010000008.1 coordinate 19,591, forward strand.
AAGATAAAGGGTTTCGGCAAACTGTTCTTCCGCGCCATCGTATTGCGCGCTCACCGTATAACCGTATTCCTTGCCCTTCGTTAAACCGTCCTGCGAGAACTTAAAGTTCCGCAACAGGCTTTCGTTCAATTTCGCATCATTCTCATCGTATACGTTGAAGCCCACCAACTTGATGCTTTCGCTCGTGGTTTTGGGCGCGTTGGTGAGCACCGAAGACGCAGCCGGCCGCCACGGCATTTCCTTTCTTATCATCCTTTCCTGCAGGTAGGCTGCGGGGTCGGGAGCCAAGGCCGCCGCCTCCAAGTCGCGCTGACGCACAATCAAGGCGTTGATACAGAGGTTGGCATCAGCGCCGGCAGCCGCCAAGGTGGTCGAGGTCTTGCCGTCGAACGAGATGATATCGGAGAAAGCCCGTTTGCCGGGGCCCGCATCAAACACCAACACATTGCCGTCCAACATGCTCAGGTCGAAGG
>CAMWVZ010000009.1 GCA_947177845.1 uncultured Bacteroidales bacterium
ATCAAAGACTTTGTCATCCATTATTTCCACTTCGATAAAATCGGTTTTCTACGATATATAGAAAAACTTCGATGGCTATGAATTTCGAATCTTTGGCCCATTGTATACAGGCCATTCAGAACGTCTTGCAACAGCAAGCCGCACATGCTGTGAACATGGCTTTAACCACGCGCAATTGGTTGATAGGGCTCTATATAGTCGAATACGAACAAAATGGCGAGGACCGCGCAGCCTATGGCGAGTTTCTTTTGCAAAAACTGGAAGAGAGGCTAAACAACAAAGGAATGACCGTACGTCGATTCCGAGAGTATCGACGTCTGTATCAGATTTATCCACAGTTTGGACAACCCATAGCCCGTTATCTTTCCCATCATGATGCAATTCGGCGGTTGCCGACCGCCGAATTCCTCAACGGACCCAAACGGCGGTTACCGACCGCCGAATCGAAAGGCAACGCCACAATGGGAAACGGGAACATCCCGCAGATACCGGCAGACCGATTGTTTCGCCAATTGCCGTGTACCCACCTTATCAAACTTTCGACTATAAATGACCCTTTGAAGAGGACGTTCTATGAGATTGAAGCACTACGTGGCTGTTGGTCGGTGAAAGATCTCGACAGACATATCGCATCTCTCTATTTCGAACGTTCGGGATTGTCGCGAAACAAGGAGGCCTTGGAGGCCATTATCAACAACGAGTCTTATACATTGACGCCCAAAGATGTCATTAAAACACCTTTAACCTTGGAGTTTTTAGGATTGGAACAACAAACTGTCGTACGAGAGAACGATTTGGAGCAGGCTATTCTTGACAACATTCAATCTTTCTTGATCGAAATGGGACAAGGTTTTTGCTTTGAAGCAAGACAAAAACGCATCTTAGTGGATGAGGATTATTTTAACATTGACCTTGTGTTTTACCACAGGATTTTAAAATGCCATATTATCGTTGAACTGAAAGCCGACCGTTTCAGACACGAATATGCCTCTCAATTGAACCTCTATCTCAATTACTACAAAACCGAAGTCATGCAACCCGATGACAATCCTCCTATCGGTCTGCTGCTATGTACCGATCATGGTGAAACTATTGTGAAATATGCCACCGCAGGAATGGATAAGAACCTTTTTGTGAGAAAATATATGGTACGGCTTCCGTCTGTGGAGGAAATAAAAGAATATATCTCCAAAAACATCTAATTTGAATATGGATGCGCAACCGCAATACCATTGGATACAAATCGCGGGAGCCAACTGCAAACAAGTTTGCAGTTGGCTCGGCTCTCAACTTTTCGTATCTTTGACGGCTTTTGAAATTATAAAATCCAAATTATAAGTTATGAAAAGAGTTATCGCCACGGTCAACGCACCTAAAGCTATCGGCCCCTACAGCCAGGCTATCGAAGCCGGCAATCTGATTTTTGTATCGGGACAGCTTCCCGTTGACCCCGCTACGGGCAAGGTAGCCGACGACATCACCTCGCAGACCGAACAATCGCTTAAAAATGTAAAGGCCATTCTTGAAGAAGCCGGCTACACCCTCGACAATGTGGTGAAATGCACCTGCTACCTCAGCTCGATGGACGATTTCAAGGCGATGAACGAGGTTTACGCCCGCTACTTCACCAAGGACTTCCCCGCCCGCGCCGCCTTTGCCGTGCAGAAACTGCCTATGGGCGTTTTAGTTGAAATCGAGGCTATCGCGGCGAAATAAGCATGATCGAACGCAACACTCCCGAATCGGCTCTGAATGAAAGGCAGGGCGTGGACAAACTGCCCACGGTGAACCCCTATATCTCGGCTACCCTACATGCTCGCAAGGCGCAGAAGCCTATGAGCACGGAAGAATATGTGAAGGGCATCCGCGAAGGGAACCGCACGACATTGAGCCGCGCCATCACGCTTATCGAGAGTACGTTACCCGAGCATCAACGGCAGGCACAGGAGATTATCGAACAATGCCTGCCCTACTCGGGCCATTCGTTCCGTTTGGGTATCACCGGTGTGCCGGGTGCAGGCAAGAGCACCTTCATCAATACGTTGGGCCTGCACTTGGCACGCACGGGCAAGAAGCTGGCTGTGTTGGCCATAGACCCCAGCAGCGAGCGTACCAAAGGCAGTATCTTGGGCGACAAGACCCGCATGGACGAACTTGCGTGTCAGGAAAACGTCTTTATCCGTCCTTCCCCCTCGGCCGGTTCGTTGGGCGGGGTGGCCCGCAAGACCCGCGAGTCGATGATTTTGTGCGAAGCGGCGGGATTTACCCATATCATTATCGAAACCGTGGGTGTGGGACAATCGGAAACCGAAGCCTACAACATGGTCGATTATTTCCTGCTCCTGCAGTTGGCCAACTTGGGCGACGAGCTGCAAGGCATCAAGCGGGGCATCATGGAAATGGCCGACGGCATCGCCATCAACAAGGCCGAGGGCGATTTCCGTCCCAAAGCGCTTTTGGCGCAAACTCAACTGCGCAACGCCCTTCAATTGTTCCCTCCCACCGCATCGGGCTGGAAGCCATCTGTGGAAATCTGTTCGGCCAAAATCAACGAAGGTGTGACCGAGGTTTGGAACGTGATTGAAGAGTTTGAACGGTTCTGCAAACAGAACGGCAGTTTTGAACGCCGTCGTCGCGAACAGCTCAAGAAAGTATTGCAGAATTCATTACAAGAAAACATCTTGGCGCATTTTTTTGCGCAACCCGATACGGAAAGGAATTTGGAGGAGGCAAGGGAACAGGTTTACAATTATAAGGTGAACCCCTACACGGCCGCCCAAAAATTGGCGGAAGCGTATTTCGGAACGCTGGAAAAGGTGTCGGCAAGCCCGGAGACGCCTCCTGCGCCGCAACCCGCCGCGCCGAAACCTGCGCCGAAGTCCGCCCCCAAACCCGTCCGCGCGGACATACCGCACTTTGAACATGCCTTGGCCGTAGACGCGGCCTGCGCCGGCAATCCCGGGAAAATGGAATATCAAGGTGTGCAGGTAAACAACGGCAAAGTGATTTTTCATGCCGGACCCTTTCCCGACGCCACCAACAACATAGGAGAGTTTTTGGCGATTGTGCACGCCCTGAGTTTCCTCAACAAACACGGCCTCACGCAGACGCCCGTCTATTCCGATTCGGTAACGGGCATGGCGTGGGTGAGAAAGAAGAAGGCGAACACCAAGATAGTTCCCTCCGCCCGCAACCGCGAGTTGCTCGACATGGTGGCCCGCGCCGAAAACTGGTTGCAGACAAACCGTTATCAAAACCCTGTCTTGAAGTGGCAGACGGAAAAGTGGGGGGAGATTCCGGCGGACTTCGGCCGGAAATAGGCAGGACATAAAAGCGGAGAGACCCATACGAAAGACTCATAAATTTAATTATAAAAACTAACCGATAATACAATGTCAACGTATCAGCAAAACGAGTATCTTTTTGAGGTGAGCTGGGAGGTTTGCAACAAGGTAGGAGGCATCTATACCGTGGTGAGCACCAAAGTTCCCTCCATGCAGAAGCGCTTCGGCGAACACTATTTCGCCGTGGGGCCCGATGTATGGAAAGACAAAGCCAACCGCGATTTTATCGAAGACCGCGACCTGTATGCCGACTGGCGCAAATACGCCGAAAGCCAAGGCATATTTTTCCGCATAGGCCGCTGGAACACGGCCGGAAGCCCCATTGCCGTCATGGTAGACTACCGCTCGCTTATCTCGCGCAAAGACGACCTTTTGGGAGCGGCCTGGCGCGACTATAACCTCGACTCGCTTTCGGGACAGTGGGACTATATAGAACCTTTCCTCTTCGGCTACGCCGCCGGACGACTCATTCAGACTTTCTACGAATATCATGTTTTTCCGCAAGAAAAAGTATACGCGCACTTCCACGAATGGATGACCGGTGCCGGCCTCCTCTTCCTGAAGAAGAACCAGCCGCAGGTGGCCACCCTCTTCACCACCCACGCCACCGTTTTGGGACGTTGTCTGGCCGGTAACGGAATGCCCCTCTACGGCGATCTGGACAAACTCGACCCCGACGAACTCTCCGCCCGCTTCGGCGTGCGCGCCAAATACTCGCTCGAGAAACTCTCGGCACAACACGCCGACTGCTTCACGGCCGTGAGCGAAATCACCAACCGCGAATGCCAAGCCTTTCTCGGGAAGAACATCGACGTCCTCACGCCCAACGGCTTCGACGATGCCTTTGTGCCCTCGATGGAAGATTTTGCCGGAAAACGCAAGCAGGCCCGCGAGAAACTGCGCGAGGTTACTTCCAAACTGATAGGCGAAGAGGTGGACGACAACACAGTCTTCCTGATTAACAGCGGCCGTTATGAATTCAAAAACAAGGGCATAGACTTGTTCATCGACACGCTCGCCGCCCTCAACAAAACCCTGCCCGACGGCAAGAAGGCGGTGGCCTACCTCACCGTTCCCGCCGGCCACGGCCCCGCCCGTCAGAACCTTTCCGAGCGCGAACCCGAGCGCGATTTCGAACAGAGATTCTGCACGCACTATCTCGACGATCCTTTCTCCGACCCCATTCTCAACCGCCTCAAGATAAGCGGCCTCAACAACGCCCCCGAAGACAAGGTGAAGGTGGTGTTCGTGCCCTGCTACTTAGACGGCGAGGACGGCGTTTTCAACCTTGCCTACTACGACCTTCTCATCGGCTTCGATATGTCGGTATTCCCCTCCTACTACGAACCGTGGGGCTACACGCCTATGGAAAGCATCGCTTTCTGCATCCCGTCGGTCACCACTTCGCTGGCAGGTTTCGGGCGTTGGGTAAAAGATCATCACCCCGCCCAAAGAAGCGTGAAAGTGATTGAACGCGACGATTATAATTCTTCGGAAGCGGTATTGGAAATGGAAACGGCCCTGCGCGACTTCATCCTGCTTTCCGACAAGGAAAAGGAAGAATACCGTGCCGACGCCTACGGTCTGTCGCGGCATTTCCTGTGGTCGCATCTGGGCGAACACTACGGAACGGCCTACGAAAAGGCCGCCGCCAAGTGGGAAGCCGAACCGTCGTTACTGAACAAATCGCTGCCGACCAGCAAGGACAAAATCGAATACGACACTTCTTCGCAACCCCAGTGGCACAAGTGCATGATTGAGTACCGGCTTCCGAAAAAGCTGGAAAGGTTGCGCGAACTGAGCAACAACCTGTGGTGGTGCTGGGACAATCAGGCGCAGGACATGTGGGCGTATATCGAACCCGAATTGTGGGTGGAATGCGGCCATAACCCCTTGGCATTGCTCCGTCTGCTGAGCGCGGCCCGTCTGCAGGAATTGCAGCAGGACGCCGTATTCGACAAGCTTTTGGACGAGGTTTACGCCCGCTTCACCGCCTATATCGATGAGGGCAAAAACAAAAAATCCCCCAAGGTGGCCTACTTCTGCATGGAATACGGTCTGCACGAAAGTCTCAAGATTTATTCGGGCGGTTTGGGTATTCTGGCGGGTGACTATCTGAAGGAGGCCAGCGACGCCAACGTGGATATGCTCGGCGTGGGTCTGCTCTACCGCTACGGTTATTTCGAACAGAAGATAGACGAGCACGGCTGTCAGAACGCCCGCTACGTGCCGCAGAGCTTCTCCAAGCTTCCCCTTGTGCCTGTCCGCGACGAAAACGGCATTTGGCGCACGGTGTCGGTATCGTTGCCCGGACGCGATCTTTTGGCCAAGATTTGGCGGTGCGATGTGGGGCGCGTTCCTCTTTACCTTTTGGATACCGATATCGACGAAAATATCGAAGCCGACCGTTGCGTCACCCACCAGCTCTACGGCGGGGATTGGGAAAACCGCTTCAAGCAGGAGATGCTCTTGGGTATCGGCGGCATCCGTATGCTTCGCCAACTGGACATCCACCCCGATGTGTACCACTGCAACGAGGGACACGGGGCCTTCACGCTTCTGGAACGTCTGCGCCACTATGTGAACAACGGTCTGGAATTCTGGCAGGCGCGCGAGTTGGTGCGCAATTCCTCCCTCTTCACCACCCATACGCCGGTACCGGCCGGACACGACGCCTTCGACGAAGACATCGTGCGCACGTATCTGAACGCATGGGCCGACCGTCTCAGAATTTCGTGGGAAGACTTCATGGCTTTGGGACGCATCGACAAGCATCATATCCACGACAAGTTCTCGATGAGCCATTTGGCTGTGAACCTTTCGAATGCGGTGAACGGCGTGAGCCGTATCCACGGACGGGTGTCGCAGGAAATGTTCGCCCCGCTCTACCCGGGTTTCTACCCGCAGGAAGTGCCGGTGGGCTATGTCACCAACGGGGTGCATCTGGCCACGTGGGCGCACAAGGAATGGCAGGAGCTCTTCGCCAAGTATTTCGGAGACGCATTCCAAAAGGATGTGTCGGACGCTTCGGCTTGGGAAGCCGTGCAGAAGATTCCCGCAAAGGAACTTTCGGATATCCGCCACCGTCGGCGCACGGAACTCATTGATTTCGTGAAGGAGCGCATTCAGAAAGAATGGCCCGAGAGAGGCGAGAGCCCGCAAAATCTCATCAAGGCGCTCCACTGCCTGCGGCCCGATGTGCTCACTATCGGTTTCGCCCGTCGTTTCGCCACCTATAAACGGGCGCACCTGCTCTTCAAGAACCTCGGCCGTCTGAGCAAAATCGTGAACAACCCGCAGCACCCCGTGCAGTTTATCTTTTCGGGCAAGGCGCACCCCGCCGACGGTGGCGGACAGGCGCTCATCCGTCAGATTATCGAGATTTCGCAACGCGAGGAGTTTTTGGGGAAAATCGTCTTTCTCGAAAACTACAATATCGATGTGGCCAAACACATGATTCAAGGCGTGGATGTATGGATGAACACGCCCACCCGTCTCATGGAGGCTTCGGGCACCAGCGGAGAAAAGGTTTTGATGAACGGAGGAGTGAATTTCAGCGTGTTGGACGGCTGGTGGGCGGAAGGCTACCGCAAAGGTGCCGGTTGGGCGTTGCGAGAGGAACAGACCTACGCCAATCAGACCTACGAGGATGAATTGGATGCCGAAACCATCTACACCATGCTCGAACAGGAGATTGTGCCCGCTTTCTACGAGAACGGGCAGGCCGGAAGCAACGATACGTGGTTGCAGTTCGTGCGCAACAGTTTCTCGCAGATTGCGCCGCACTACACGATGCGCCGACAGCTGAAAGATTATTATGCACAGTATTACAACTCGTTGGCGGACACCTATAAAAAACTGCGCGCCAACAATCTGGCACGTGTAACGGATTTGACCCGTTGGATGATTCACATGGCCTCGGCGTGGAACGCCATTCACGTAACCGATTACGATTGTCCCGATTCCACCAACGCCCCCTTGCAAATGGGACAGGCGGGACACTTCGGCATCACCCTCCACCTTGCCGGGCTCAATCCCGATGAAATAGGCGTGGAAGTGGTGTTCGGACACAAGGAGAACGACCAAGTGAAGGAGCTGATACGCACCGAAGACCTCAAGCTCGAGAAATTCGAGAACGGCAAGGCCACCTATGCGGCCGATTTGGTGCTCGACGGGGCGGGTGTATTCGACTATGCCTTCCGTATGTATCCGAAAAACAGCGAGTTCCCCGAACAGAACAAGTTCAGGATGAATCGCTGGTTGTAATGTTATTTTTCTTTAAATTTGCTTTCAGAAAACCCATAAAAAACTAAAACGACTATGGAAGAATTCAGGGGTAAGGAACGCGAAAAGGAGGAAGTTTATTCCAAGGCTGTGAAAGCCGGCAAGCGCACCTACTTTATGGATGTGAAAGAGACCAAATCGGGCGAGCGTTATCTGACTATCACCGAGAGCAAACGTCTCTTCGACGAGAACCTCAACAAGTTCGTCTACGACAAGCATAAAATTTTCCTCTACAAGGAAGACTTCGACAACTTCGTAGAAGGCTTGCAAACGGCTATCCGCTTCATCCAGACCGGTGTGGCCCCCGTGGAAGAAGACACGCTTTCGGGCGACAGCTTCGGCACGAGCGGCGGTTTCTCGGCGCAGGACGATATGGAATTTGAAAACTTGGGCAAGTAACAGGCTTGTTCCGTCTTTTCACAGGGGGCTCCGCAAGCCCCCTTTAGCGTATTGAATTAAGGCATAACGAAAAAAGATTTCCGAACACAATGGGAAAGGTTATTTCGATTACAAATCAAAAAGGCGGCGTGGGTAAAACCACCACAGCCGTGAACCTCAGCGCGGCCATGGCGGTGTTGGAGAAGAAGGTGTTGCTGATAGACGCCGACCCGCAGGCCAACGCCACATCGGGTGTGGGATTCGATTCGGAAACCGTGAGCGGACACAGCATCTACGAATGTCTGTTGGGAGATGTGGAACCCGATGCCTGCATCAAATCCACCTCTTTCAAGAATCTCGATTTGATTCCCTCGCATGTGGACTTGGTGGGCGCCGAACTGGAAATGGTTTCCATTCCCGACCGCAATCAGGTGCTGCGGAACAAATTGCAGGAAATCCGCAATCGCTACGACTATATCTTCATCGACTGCGCTCCCTCGCTGGGCATCATCACCACCAACGCCCTCACCGCTTCCGATTCGGTGATTATTCCCGTGCAATGCCAATACTATGCGTTGGAAGGGCTTTCCAAGCTCCTCAACACCATCCGCATTGTGCAGAGCCGTTTCAATCCCGACCTCGAACTGGAGGGTATCTTGTTGACGATGTATGATGTGCGCACCAGCCTCTCCAAACAAGTGGTGGAGGACGTGCGCAAGAACTTCCAGCAGTTGATGTTCAATACCCTCATCCACAGCAACACCAAATTGGCCGAAGCCCCCAGCTACGGCGTACCTATTCTGGAATACGACATCAATTCGACCGGTGCTATCAACTATCTCAATCTCTGCAAGGAAATCCTGCAAAGAGATTCGGTCGAGAAACATTAAAAAGAGAACGACATGACATCAAAAAGACCGGCTTTGGGACGCGGATTATCGGCATTGATGGGCGAAATCCCGGTGAAGAAAGATGCCGAATCCCGCACCCCTGTCGATATGACCGATAGCGTTATAGGGGCGATTGCCGCCATTCCCGTGGAACTCATCGAGGCCAACCCCTACCAGCCCCGCAAGCAGTTCAGCAAGGAAAGTCTGGAGGAGTTGAGCCAGTCTATCCGCACCAACGGCGTGATTTCTCCCATCACCGTGCGCAAGATAGGCAAGAAATATCAGTTGATTTCGGGCGAACGCCGTCTGCGTGCCTCCAAACTGGCGGGGCTGAAGGAAATTCCCGCCTACATCCGCATGGCCACCGACAACGAATCGCTCGAAATGGCCTTGATTGAGAATATCCAACGCGAAGACCTCAATGCCATTGATGTGGCGCTTTCCTATCAGGCCTTGATTGACGCCTGCCACTACAATCAGGAGCAGTTGGCCGAGCGCGTGGGCAAGGGCCGCAGTACGGTGGCCAACTTCCTGCGTCTGCTCAAACTGCCCGCCGACATTCAGCTCTATCTCAAGGATAATAAGCTCAGCATGGGGCATGCCCGTTGTCTGGCCGGTGTGGCGGACGAGGAGAAGCAGCTCCGTCTGGCGCGCAATATCATCGAAAACGGTCTTTCGGTGCGGCAGTTGGAGGATCTGATTCGCCAAACCGATACCCCTGCCGAGAAAACCGATGCCAAACCCGCCAAAACGGGCAAGACCCCGGCACAGGATGCCGAGCTTCCCGATTGGTGCGTGGCGGCGCGCAACCGTCTGGCCGAGCGGCTCAACACGCCTATTGTGGTGAAGCCCAAGAAAAACGGCAAGGGCAGTTTGATTATCGACTATGCCTCGGACGAGGTTCTGCAAAAGATTTTTGACGCATTGAATGGAAAGTAAGCGAAGTCTTTTCTTTCTCTTTTCTGTGTTCTTCACCTTTGCGTTCGCAGGGGAAGTGCGGGGGCAGTTCACACCCTCTCCCGAACCTGCCGAACCCGTTTTCTATGCCTCGAACGACCTTTCCTCCGTATCTCTTATCCCTGTCGATTTCAGAGAAATAGACCTTATGGAGGAAGGGTTTTCGCAAATGACCGGCCCCAAGAGGAAAGACAGTGTCCGCTACGAAGCCTCCCCCGGTGTCGACCTCAAGTCGCTCACTTTCCGACAACGCAATTCCGGCGCGTTCAAGCGTAGGAAGAAGGGCGGGCTGAAAGACCCCGGCATGGCCATTCTCTGCTCGGCCGTGGTGCCGGGTTTGGGGCAGATTTACAACGGACAATGGTATAAAACGCCTGTCTTATACGCGGGCGTGGGCGTTTTGGCCTATTTCACCGACGATTTTCTCAAACAACGCAACCTCTATCAGCATGAACTGCGCGCCCGCACCGACAGCACGGGCAACCTCAACGCTTCGTTGGCGGGTTATAGTTTCGATGAAATCCTGCAACTGCGCAATCACTACGAACAATATTTCGAACTGTGTCTGATTATCGCCGGGGCGGTGTATCTGCTCAACCTTATGGACGCGGGCGTCTACGCGCATCTGTCGTCGTTCAACGTCACCCCCAACCTCGCCCTTTCCGTGAAACCCTACGCCAACACTTGCTATAACTACAGAAATCATTTTCCTTTGGACGCCGGGGTAAAACTTTGTTTCACGTTGAAATAATATTAATATAAGATGAAAGCAAATCAATCCCTCAAAATAGCTTTGTCGGGGTATGGACGCATGGGGCACGAAGTGGAGAAGATTTCGCGCGGGAAAGGCCACGAAATCGTGTGTATTCTCAACGACGGCGAGGATTGGACGAAGCAGGCGCAGGCCTTGAAGCAGGCGCAGGTGGTGATTGATTTCTCGGAACCTTCGTGTGCGGCGGAAAATATCGGACGGTGTTTCGACCTGCATCTGCCGGTGGTGGTGGGCACCACGGGCTGGGACGCCTCGCGCGAGGCCTTGAAGACGCGTTGTCTCCGCGAGAATCAGACGTTGATAGCGGCTTCCAATTTCAGCATAGGGGTTTATCTGTTCATGGCCACGGCGAAATTTTTGGCGGAAAAGATGAATGCGCAGCCCCAATATGCGGCGAATATCGAGGAAACGCATCATGTCCACAAGTTGGACAAGCCCAGCGGCACGGCGATTACGTTGGCGAAGGAGGTGTGCGGCGAAATGGAGCGCTATGAAGATTGGAAAAGCCTGCCGATAACCAGTTTCCGCGAGGGAGAGGTTTTCGGCATCCATACGTTGACGTTCGATTCGGATGTGGATACGGTTACGCTCCGGCACGAGGCCAAGTCGCGGCGGAGTTTCGCCTCGGGGGCCGTGCGGGCGGCCGAATGGCTTGTTTCCGCTTGCGCAGACGGAAAGAAAGGTTGGTTCGGAATGAAGGATATGATGGGTTTCTAACAGGGAAAGGAATGAAAGCGATGTGTGCAAGAAGATTTCTTTGGTGTGTGATGATGGCGGGCTTGTTCCTGACAACGGGCAAGGCGCAGAACACGGTGCGGAACGCAACGCAAGCTTCGCAGGCCGTTCCCTACCCTGCCGAAAGCGACCTTCACACGCCCTTTCTCGACAGCATCATCAAAACATTGACGATAGAGGATATGGCCGCGCAGACCCTGATTCTGCGCAGCAAAGCCGTTCCCACGCCCGAATACATCGTTGAAATGCGCCGCCGTCTGGAAAGTCATCCCTTCGGAGGCATCTGCTTTTTCGCGGGCACCACGCCCGATATGCTCACGCTTCAGAAAGTGTATAAGGCCGCCTCGCGTCTGCCGCTGCTTTTCAGCATAGACGGAGAGTTCGGGCCGGGCATGAGGCTCACCGACCTGCGTCGCTTTCCGCGTCAGCAGACGCTCGGCGCCGTATCCGACCCGCAACTTGTCTACGAAATGGGACAGGCGGTGGGAAGACAGTGCCGTCTGTTGGGCATTCAATGGAACTTCCTGCCCGTGGTGGATGTCAACAACAACCCGCTCAATCCCGTCATAAACACCCGTTCGTTCGGCGAGACGCCCGCCGATGTGGCGCGTTTGGCCACCCTCTACCTGAAAGGGATGCAGAGCGAGGGCGTAATGGGTTCGGTGAAGCATTTTCCGGGGCACGGCGACACCAAAACCGACTCGCATCTCGCCCTCCCGCTCATTCCTCTCGACAAGGAAGTGCTGGACAGCATTCATCTCGCGCCTTTCCAAAAACTCATTCAGGAAGGGGTGGAAAGCGTCATGGTGGGACATCTCAACATTCCCGCCTACGATTCAAGCGGACTGCCCGCCAGCTTGAGTCCGCTTGTGGTGACGCGGCTTCTGCGCGAGAAATTGGGCTACCGGGGGCTGATTGTGACCGACGGGTTGGAAATGCAGGGCGTGCGCAAGGCCTTGCAGTCGTTGCCCGGCTATAGGGAGACGGGCGAAGGGGCCATCGAGGTGCAGGCGCTGCGGGCAGGTTGCGATGTGCTTCTGCTTCCGCAGAATCCCGAGGCGGCGGTGAAAGCCATCGCCCATGCGGTAAAGACGGGGAAACTGCCCCGCGAGAGGCTCGAAAACGCCTGCCGCCGCATTCTCTACTATAAGTTCTACCCGGCTTTCGCCGCCGACTACAAGCGTTTTCCGCGTGCGGAAACCTTGCGCAACCTGCCCCGCTTTATCGAGGATTCGCTCAACGGTGCCGCCACGCAATCCTTGCAGCAGGATATCTACGACCATGCCGTGACGGTGATGGACAATATCGGGGATGTGCTGCCGCTTTCGCCCACCGTCGCCCCCCGCAAGATTGCCCTGCATATAGGCACGGGAAAGGCCGATGCGTTCTCCCAAGCCTTGGCCGAGTTCGATCCTTCCCTCGAACAACTCTACCTCGACAAGAATTTCGACTACGGCGCGGTGGCTTCCGGCTCCTTGCTCAACCGCTTCAAGGACAAGGATCTCATTCTGCTCTCTATTACTAATACAAATTACAATCCGAATAAAAAATACGGTATCACCGAACAGACGCTGCGCCTCTGCAAAGCCTTGCAGGACGTGCAGGTGCCGGTGGTGCTCTGCGTTTTCGCCTCGCCCTACGCCCTGCTGTCGTTCTACGATATGCCGCATATTTCGGCGGCCGTGTGCGGCTATCAGGATGTGGACGAAAGCAAGCGTGCCTGCGCGCGGATACTCTACGGCGCCCTGCCCGCCACGGGGCATCTTCCCGTGAGTGTGGCCCGATACTGGCCGGCGGGTTTCGGCATCTCCACTTCCGCGTGGATACTCGATTTCGACCCCACCTATCAGGAGTCGGGGCTTCCGGCCGAAACCCGCCGGCGCATCGACTCTCTGGCGACAACGGGGCTGGAACAGAAAGCCTACCCCGGCTGTCAGATTCTGATTGCCAAGAAAGGGAAAGTGGTCTACGACCAATGTTTCGGCACCGCCACCTACGACTCGCTCTCCCCCGCCGTGCAGCCCAACAGCCTCTACGACTTGGCTTCGCTCACCAAAATCCTGGCCACCACCTTGGCCTATATGCGCTTGTCGGAGAACGGCGAGATTTCGCTCGACGAACCGATACGCAACTATCTTCCGCGCTTGGGGCAGACCAACAAGAAATACATCACGTTCCGACAGGCCTTGACGCATCAGGCGGGGCTGAAAGCTTTCATTCCCTATGTGGAACCCGACCTGATGCACAACGGGAAACCGCTCTTCGACAGCGTCTATTCTTCGAACTACCCTCTGCAGGTGGCCGACCGTCTCTTTCTCATCAAGGACTACGACAAGGAAATCCGCAAGCGCATCGACGAAACGCCCGTCAATCCGCGGCGCCCGTATGTATACAGCGACCTCGGTTTCTACTACCTGAACGAAGCCTTGCAGAAAATCACCGACACATCTTTAGACGGCTTTGTGGAACGGGAGTTCTACGCACCTTTGGGATTGAAGACCTTGGGCTTCCGTCCGCTCAACCGTTTCCCGCTCTATCAGATTATGCCCACCGAAAACGATACGCTTGTGCGCAAACGTCAGATACGGGGCTATGTGCACGACCCCTTGGCGGCTTTCTCGAATGGTGTGGCGGGCTCGGCGGGTCTGTTCGGATGCAGCCGCGACGTGGCGGTGATAGGACAGATGCTGTTGCAGAACGGCTTTTACGGCGGTATTCAATTCTTCGACTCCGCAACGGTCAAGACTTTCACTTCCTGTCATTTCTCGCAGGCCGACAACCGCAGGGGCGGAGGTTTCGACAAACCGCCCTTCAAGAAAGACGACCCCTCGCCCACCTGTGTTTCCGCCTCGCCCGAGAGTTTCGGTCACAGCGGCTTCACGGGCACCTATCTGTGGGTAGACCCCGCCCGCGATTTGGTATACGTGTTCCTTTCCAACCGCGTCTATCCCGATTCGCACAACAAGAAGCTGAACGCCTTGGGCATCCGCACCGCCATTCTGGAATTGCTCTGCGAAGAATAAATATTCGTATCTTTGCCTACGCCTGCGGTAAAGGCTTTATTTACCGACAGGTTTATAAATAAACATCAAAAAATTAAACACAGGTATGAAAAATACAAAAGCGAACGATTGGCAGGTGAAGGTGGGATTGGCCGAAATGTTGAAGAACGGGGTGATTATGGACGTGACCGACGTGGAACAGGCCAAGATTGCCGAGGATGCCGGCGCCATAGCCGTAATGGCTTTGGAGCGTGTGCCTTCCGATATCCGCAAACAGGGCGGTGTGGCTCGCATGAGCGACCCGAAGATGATTAAGGAAATCAAGAAAGCGGTGAGCATTCCCGTCATGGCCAAATGCCGCATCGGACACTTCGCCGAAGCGCAGATTCTGCAAGCCTTGGGCATCGACTTCATCGACGAAAGCGAGGTGCTCACGCCCGCCGACGAAGAATTCCACATTCATAAACACGCTTTTAAGATTCCGTTTGTGTGCGGTTGCCGCAATTTGGGCGAAGCCTTGCGCCGTATAGGCGAAGGGGCCGCGATGATGCGTACCAAGGGCGAGGCCGGAACGGGGAATATCGTGGAGGCGGTCCGCCATATGCGCGCCTTGATGAACGGCATTCACCGTCTGCAAGGTTGCAGCAAGGAAGAGTTGATGACCGAAGCCAAGAACCTCGGTGCGCCCTACGATTTGGTATGCTACGTGGCCGAACACGGAAAACTGCCCGTGCCCAATTTCTCCGCCGGTGGCGTGGCTACGCCCGCCGATGCGGCCTTGATGCGTCAGTTGGGGGCCGAATCGGTATTCGTTGGCTCGGGCATCTTCAAATCGTCCAACCCCAAGAAAGTGGCCAAGGCGATTGTGGAAGCCACCACGCATTACGACAACCCCGACAAATTGGCCAAATTGAGCGAGAACTTAGGCGAGCCCATGCACGGCATCGATGTCCGTCAGTTGGGCGAAAACGAACTCTTTGCAGGAAGAGGCTGGTAAGGCATAGGGAGTATAGATGAAGACAATCGGTGTTTTAGGAATTCAAGGGGCGATTGAAAAGCACCTCGATAGCGTGGCCGCCATAGGTTGCCGAGGGCTTTGGGTCAAAACCGCCGCCGACTTGAAGAAAATCGACGGCATCATTCTGCCCGGAGGCGAAAGCACCTCGATAGGCAAGCAGTTGGAGTGGTTCGGCATGATGAACCCTTTGCGCGAGGCTATCGCGCATGGTATGCCCGCTTTCGGCACCTGCGCCGGCATGATTCTGCTGGCCAAGGACATCGAGGCCTATACGCAGGCCCGCATCGGTTTGATGGACATCACCGTGCGCCGCAACGCCTACGGCTCGCAGCTGGACAGTTTCATCACCGACTTGCAGGTGAAAGGAATTCAGGGCAAGATTCCCGCCGTCTTCATCCGCGCCCCCCGCATCGAGAAATGCGGCAAGGATGTGCAAGTCCTCGCCTCGTATAAAGACCACCCCGTGTTGGTGCGCCAAAAGAACATGCTGGCGGCGAGTTTTCACCCCGAACTGACCGAAGACACCCGCCTGCACGCTTATTTCGGCAAAATGCTGTAAGATGTTTAACCGAAGATACATACGCGAAAAAGTGGTGCAAGCCTACTATGGCTTCGCACAAGGAGGATGCGAAAACGCCCTTTCCTGTCAGAAGAATTTTCTGACGGGTCTGGATCAGACCGCGCAACTCTACTACTATCAACTTCTGTTTGTCGTGACGCTGGCCGACTATGCCGCCGAACAATACAAACAGGCCAAGGAACGCGGCGTCCGCTCGCAGAAACTTCTGGAAGGGCTGCGGATGATGGCCGAAAACGCCGCCATAGAGAAACTCCGCCGCAACAGCGTGCTCAAGACCAAAACCGCCGAATACCGCTTCGACACCAAAGCCCTCCGCGACTTGGTCAAGGCCGTTTACGAAAGCCTTTTCCTCAATCAGGGCGAAGGTTCCGTGGCGGGACGCATGCAGGCCGACACTTCCGACGAAGACCCGTTCCTGCATCATCGCGAGTTTTTGCGCCGCCTCTACAAACGCAAGATTTCCGACCACCCCGCTTTGCGCTCCTATTGCGAGGAACGCTCCATTTATTGGGAAGCGGACTACGAATCGGCCTGCTTTTGGGTCTACACCACCCTCTCCCGCATGGAAGAGGAAAACGAAACGGGCATCGACGAGGGTTGGACGGTAGACGACGAGGTGGTGGACTTCGGAAAGACCCTGCTCGAGAAAACGCTTCTTCATCACGACACCTACAACCGATATGTGGCCGAAAGCCTCGAGAACTGGAGGCAGGAACGCATAGGCGCCACCGAAAGCGTGTTGCTGTGTGTGGCGGTGAGCGAGATGATTAACTTCCCCTCCATTCCCGTCAAGGTGAGCCTGAACGAATATATCGAGCTTTCGAAGCATTTTTGCTCGAAAGACAGTGCGGCCTTCGTGAACGGAGTGCTCAACAAGGTGGCCGGGAAACTCAAGGAAGAGAAGGTGATTAAGAAGAGTGGCCGCGGCTTGATTGGATGATTTATTAACCCTAAATTATAAACAACTATGTATTTGATGAACATTATGTTGCAAGCTCCCGCAGCCAATGGCGGCGGTATGTGGCAACAAATCATGATGATTGCCCTGATTTTGGTGATTTTCTACTTCTTTCTGATTCGTCCGCAGATGAAGCGCAGCAAGGAAGCCAAGAAGTTCCGCGACAGCCTGCAGAAAGGTCAGAAAATCGTGACTATCGGCGGTATCCACGGTAAGATTGTGGAAATCGACGAAAACACCGTGACGATTCAAGTGGAAAACGAAGGCCGTCTGCGCATGGAAAAGAGCGCGATTGCCTCGAGCGCTACCGAGCAACTTCCCAATGCTTAAAATCGGTCTTACCGGAGGTATGGGCTGCGGCAAATCTGTCGTAGCCCATATTTTTTCTTCTTTGGGCGTGGCGGTGTACGATGCCGACAGTCGCGCCAAGGAAATTTCGGCCTTGCCTTCCACCCGTGCCGAGATAGCCGCGCTTTTCGGCGAGGAAGCCGCCCGAGACCGCAAGGTTTTGGCGGAAAAGGTGTTCGCCCGTCCCGAAGAATTGGCCAAACTCAACGCGCTCCTGCATCCGTTGGTTATGGAAGATTGCAGGAAGTGGTTTGAGGATTTGGCTTCGCGCGAAGACTACACCGCGCCCTATGCCGTGGCCGAGGCGGCGATTTTGTTCGAAAGCGGCATGGAGAAACTTTTTGATTATATCGTGACGGTGGAGGCACCGCAGGAGGTGCAGATTGCCCGTGCCATGAAGCGCGACGGCTCCACCCGCGAACAGGTGCTCGCCCGTCTTTCCCGCCAGCTCCCCACCGAAATCCGTCGCCAAAAGGCGGATTCCGTTCTCCTCAACGACTCCATCCATCCCATTCTCCC
>CAMWVZ010000010.1 GCA_947177845.1 uncultured Bacteroidales bacterium
GGCGCGGTTGTAGAGTGGATTGATGAAACTTTACGCCGGTGCACCGCGCCCGTGGCAGGAGCAGAAGCCGCAGGCGTAGTGGACGACATTCCCGCCGAGGCTATCGAGGATTTCGAATCCCTGCCCGGAAAGGGTATCCGCTTCCGCTACGCCGATAAAACGTATTGGGCGGGCGGTGTGAATATGATTAAGGAGATGATGACGGGAACGGCGCCGTCTTGGTGGGAAACCTGCACCGAACAGGAATCCATTCTCATTGCTTTCGGGCAGGGAACGGAGCTTTTCTGCCGCTTGGCTTTGAGCGACGCGCTCAAACCCTGCGCGGCCCAAGTGGTGAAGCAACTTCAACAAGACCGCATCGAGGTGCACATGCTTACGGGCGACCATGAGAAAAACGCCGCCGCGGTAGCCGCAAAGACAGGCATCACGCACTACAAAAGCAATATGTTTCCGCAAGGCAAGCAGGATTACATCACCGCCCTGCAAGCCGAAGGACATAAGGTGGCCATGGTGGGCGACGGCATCAACGACAGTCAGGCGTTGGCGGCGGCCGATGTGAGCATGGCGCTGAAACGCGGCACCGACATAGCCATGAATGTGGCTTCGGTGGTGCTTATCGGCAATGAGAAAAACGATTTGGAGGCCATTCCCAAGGCGGTGAAACTCTCGAAGAAAACACGCCGCATCATTCAGGAAAACCTGTTTTGGGCGTTCATCTACAACGTGGTCGGCATCGTGTTGGCCAGCGGTCTGTTCTATCCCGTCTTCGGATGGATGCTCAACCCCATGATAGCCAGCGCGGCCATGGCGTTCAGCTCGGTGAGCGTGGTGAGCAACAGCCTCCGCCTCAAGTGGGTGCGGATTTCCTAAAGACTAATCGTCGTCGAAATCCTTGAAGCGGTCTATCTCGCGTCTTTCGCGCTTGGTGGGGCGGCCCGTGCGGGGGTCGCGCCTTTCGAACGCGGGCGCGTGCCGCAGCGCGATTTTCTCCCTTTCTTCGGGCGTGGTTACATCGGTGGCGTATTGTGCCACCAACGCGGCTCCCACGCGGTTTTTGGGCATATCCTCGACACGATAGGAAAGCGTGATTCCCTGACGGTTTACATGGAGCACCTGCCCTGCCTGCACTTCCTTGGCCGCTTTCACAATGTCTTCGCCTATGCGCACCCTTCCCAAGCGGCAAGCCTCCGCCGCCTCGCTCCGCGTCTTAAACAACCTTATCGCCCACAGATACTTGTCAACCCGCATCACCCCTCCTATTCCACACGGTTGGCGAAAGCCTGCCACCCTTGCGCACGCAGTTCGATGAGGCTGCCGTTTTCGGGCACCATATAGCAACCCTGCGCCTGTTCGACCATATGACCGATAACGCGGATTTCGCGGCAATCCTTGATTTTTTCGTAGTCGGACTGGGCCACGGTGAAGAGAAGTTCGTAGTCTTCGCCCCCGCTCAAAGCCGCCGTTTCGGGCAAAATCTTGAAAGCTTCCAACGCCTTGCAGGTTTCCATATCCACGGGTATCTTGCTCTGATAGAGCATACAACCGCATTTCGACGCCTTGGCGATATGCAAGATTTCGGAAGCCAGACCGTCGGACACATCCATCATCGCGGTAGGCTTCACATCCAATTTCGCCAGCAAATCCACAATATCCAGACGGGGTTCGGGTTTGAGCTGACGCTCGAGCACATACGAGAAATCCTTGAAGTCGGGCTGTATATTCGGATTGGCCAAAAACTCGCGTTTCTCGCGCTCCAACAGCAGCAAGCCCGCATAGGCCGCCCCCAAGTCGCCCGACACGCAAAGCAAATCGTTTTCCTTGGCACCGCTCCGGTAGCATACCTTTTCGCGGGGCGCCGAACCGAGCACGGTGACGGAAATGGCCATGCCCGAGCGGCTCGACACCGTATCGCCCCCCACCAAATCCACGCCGTAGCGGTCGCAGCACAACTTCATACCCGCATAGAGTTCTTCCAGAGCCTCCACCGAATAGCGGTTGGAAACCGCCAGCCCCACCAACACCTGCAAGGGTTTTCCGTTCATGGCGGCTATATCGGAGAGATTCACCGCGATGGCCTTGTAGCCGAGATGCTTCAAGGGGCAATACGTCATATCGAAATGCACCCCTTCCATAAGCAGGTCTTTCGACACCAGCTGCACATGCCCTTCGGGAATCTGCAACACCGCCGCATCGTCGCCCACGCCTTGGAGCGTGCTTTCGGGGTGATGAACGGGCAAATCTTTCGTGAGGCGTTCGATAAGGCCGAATTCGCCTAAATTCTCCAATTCCGTGCGGTTTTCGCCGCTTTTATTTTCAAAATTCTCCATATTCTATTTTTTCCGATGAAACAATCGCATCACATCCCCGTGCATTTCGAAACGGGAAAGTCCGTGCAAATCGCTGTGACGGGTAAGGCTTTTCGCCCTGCGCGAGAAGATGAACATAGGCATCGACGCGCCCACCGTCATGGTGATAATCACCGTACAGGTGATGATGGTGTTGAAGAAAAAGTCGTTGAGATGCGGCATGGCCAGTATCGGTTCGCGCACATTCTGCATGAAGAGGATGATGTTGAACACGGCGCGGTAGGCGTACATACCCGGCACGAAGGGCAAAAGGGCGGGAATGTAGAGCGTGGTCATGGGACACTTCACCCACGCGCCCAAGGGCAGGCTCAGGAAGCCGATGAAAAGCCCCGCCAAGAGCGTGGAGGTGGCGATGTCGAAACCCACCGCCCGCATCAGCACGTAGCGCAGGGCGTAGCCCAAGGCCGCCAGAACGGCGATAGGGAAAAACGACTTGACGGAGGGGCCCGAAACCGCGCCGAAACCGCAGGCCGCCACCGCCGCGAACAGACCGCGCACCACGGTTTCATTCAGGAGGTTGCCGCTCTCGGCCACTTCGCCTCCGAAAAGCAGACCTTTCTCGAAAATCACCATAGACACCGAAAGACCCACCGCCAGGCAGACCACAATCAGAAACGCCCGCATGATACGCGCGAAACCTATCAGGGTGTTGCCTTCGATAAGGTCGATGACCCCTGTAATCATAGGCACTCCCGGAATCATGAAAAGCACGCTCGCCGCCACGGCCACTTCGGCGGTGGCGCCCGGCACGAACACCGCCAGCGAAGCCAATGCCGACGAAATGAACGACACCGCCAGCACCGCGATAAAGTGATCCATTCCTCTTTTTTTGAGGAAGCGCAATATATTATAGCCCAGCCATGTGGCGCCGAAAACAATGGGCATCGAAAGGAAATTTCCGCCCAAAAGATAGCAGAAGCAGGCGTTTGCCAAGGCCACCACCAGCGCCACCGCCCAACTCCTCAGACGGGGACGGGAGATGATTTCCTTGTATTCGCGCTCCAAGACTTCGATGTCCATGCCGGGATTGTCGTAGACCTTCCAGCTGAGCGCGCTCAATTCGGAATTGAGGTGAAAGCTTACGGGAACCTCGGGAATGCGCACCACTTCGGTATACATCTCGTTTTCTTCCTTGTCGCTGAGCGTAAGGATGATGTTTGTGGCGAACACCGACATATTGAGGTTGAGACCGTATCCGGAAGCGATACGACGGGTGTTGCGAATCACACGCGAGCAATGCACGCCGCTGCCCAACAGCATGGAAGCGTAGTCGGCGATAAAGCGGGTGAGTCTTTTGAGTTGTTGTGAGTCCTGCACTGTTTTTTATATTAATATAAAAACAATCCTGTCATTAAAAAAACAATCCTATCATTTCTTCGGCCTTGTCTATCACGCGCCACGCACCCGCCTCCTCCAACTCCCTGCGCCCGCGGAAGCCCCAGCTCACGCCCAAACAGCACATACCCGCGTGGGAAGCCGTCAGCACATCCACATCCGAATCGCCCACAAAAAGCGTATCCTCGGCCTCTACCTGCACCTGCCGGCAAAACCTGTACACCCCGTCCGGCTCGGGTTTGAGCGGCAAACCTTCCTGCCCGCCCTGCACGAAATCGAAATGCCACGCCCCCAATAAACCCTCCACAATCCTGCAAGCGATAGCGTGCGGCTTGTTGGTGAGCACGCCCATGCGCACCCCTTTTTCGGTGAGATAGTCCAAAACCTTGTCTATTCCCGCATAAAGACGGGTCTTGACCATGCAGTTGCGCCCGTAGTCCTCCAAAATCAACGCATGGCAACGGTCTATCTCCTCGTCGGTGCGCGAAGCCTCCGGCAAAGCCTGTTCGGTGAGCGCGCGCAGGCCGTGCCCCATGAAGATGCCGTACTGTTCCACCGGCCATGCGGCATAACCCCGCCCGCACAGCACGCGGTTGGTGGCCAAACCCAAGTCTTCCTTGGAGTCGATGAGGGTGCCGTCGAGGTCGAAAATCACGGCTTTAAATCTGTTCACGCGCCTTTCATCCCTCCTCCGATGTCTTCCAGACGAACCAACTTGCTGGCAATGGCATATACGGTCAAACCCGCCGACGAATGGATGTTGAGCTTGGACGCGATGTTGCGGCGGTGCGTCACCACCGTATGCTGCGAAAGAAAAAGCTTGTCGGCAATCTGTTTGTTGGTGAGGCCTTTCACCACATACGTAACGATTTCCTTCTCGCGTTGGGAAAGCGTTTTCTCTTCTTCCGTCCCTTTGGGCGAAAGGGCTTCCATTTTATCGCGGATTTGCTCGAAACTGTCGTAGATGCCTATCTGCGCATCGTATTCGGGGGCGACCGAAAGAGAGGAAAGGTCGGAGAGAAACGCCACGCAGAGCAGGTCGGGGCGGTCTGTATTTGCCTTTATCTTGGACGGCGTTTCACCGCCCCCATCCAAGGGGTTGAGAAAGAGAACGTCGGGCTGTTCCCGCTTGATCTGCTCCCTGAGACGGGAAACGTCCTGCACCCGCACCACCTGTATGCCGGCGCGGATTTGCCCCAGCATCGCGACCAAACCCGCATAGAGCAAGTCGGAAGACTCCACGACCATACATTTCAGAAACCGTTTCATCGCGCCTGTTTTTCGAGTTGTTCGATGAGGGGAACCAACAGGGCGTCTTCCACCTCGTTGTGTTCGCGCAGGTCTTCGGCACAGGTGAAGATATCGAAGAGCACGGCATTGAAAGCGTGTCCGGTAGCTCCTTTGTAGTATTTAATCAGAATGTCGCGCAATTCGTTGAGACGGCTTTCTATCTGGTCGTGGCGTTTGCTGAAAACCGAAATCTGATAGTTGTCGGCTTTCCCTTGCAGCAGGTTGCGCACGTGGGGAAACACGTTCTTTTCTTCGTAGGCCATGTGTTTCTTGACTTCGGCGATATATTCGTCGAAAAACCGCAGCACCACCACCGACACGTCGGCCCGGTCCTTGTCGTTCATGGCTTCCCTAAGCCTTTCCTTGATAATGGGGAAGCGGTATTGAAGGAAATATTCGTGCGCGTTGTGGAGA
The DNA here is from genome assembly GCA_947177845.1 of uncultured Bacteroidales bacterium. Taxonomy (GTDB): domain Bacteria; phylum Bacteroidota; class Bacteroidia; order Bacteroidales; family P3; genus Pullibacteroides. Next base: position 5,406 of record CAMWVZ010000010.1, read on the forward strand.
TATTCGGTAATGGCTTCGGGCTTGAGATTGCCGTTTGGCAGGCTTCTCGACGGGCCGTCCTGCAGATTGAGGTTCACCACCGCCAAAAAAGTGGGGGTGTCCACGCCGTTCTGCCGGCAAACCTCGTCGATAGTGCTTTCCCCGAACCCCATAGGTATGCCGAAACGGCTCAGTACAAAGAGCATATTGATGTTTTCCAACACCAAGCCGGCCATGGAATCCTTGCCGGAATATGTTTTTTTTGCCGTCATCGAAATTGGTTTTATCTTTGCCTTACAGGGGTTTCTTTTTTCCCTTGCCACTGCAAAATTAGAATTTTATGCGAAAGAAAAGAATTAAGGATTTGCTGGAATGCCTCGATGCGTGGGCTCCGTTTTCCACACAGGAAAGCTACGACAACGCGGGGCTTGTGCTGGGGGACGAGGGGGCGCTTGTAGACAAGGTGTTGGTTTGCTTCGACCTCACTCCCGACGTGGTGTTCGAGGCCGTAAGCGCGGGGGCGCAGGCCATCATCTCGCACCACCCACCTATCTTTCACGGAATTAAGAAAATAGACCCCACTTCGAAATTCGGCACCATGCTCAAGCTCTCGATAGAGAACAATATCGCGTGGATTGCGCTCCATACCAACCTCGACAATGCTTGGAGCGGGGTGAATTCGTATCTGCGCGAGGCTCTCAAATTGCAGAACGCCGAAGTGTTGGTGTCCATGCCGGGGGCGCCGCTGCCCGATACGGGGGCGGGGGTGATAGGGAATCTGCCCGCCGCCGTGACACCCAAAATACTGATGGACAAGCTCAAGAAACTCACAGGGGCGGTGTGCATCCGTCATTCGGAGATAAGGCATAAGGTGAAGCGGGTGGCCTTGTGCGGGGGAAGCGGCTCTTCGTTTATCGAGGAAGCCCGCCGCAAGGGTGCCGACGTGTATGTGACGGGCGACCTCAAATATCACGATTTTGCGGACGCCGCTTTCGATATGGGTTTGATGGATATAGGCCACTACGAGAGCGAACACTTTGCCGTGAAGCTTATCTGCGCGTATATTAGGAAAAAATTTCCTACCTTTGCCGTCTTGGTTTCGGAGCAATCCGAAAACCCTGTTCATTATTACTAAATTAACGATTTATGAAGGCTAAGACCAGCACCGAAGCAACCGCGCCCGCATCCAAGAAAGTTTCCGAAGAGAGGGATTTGGACGTAGAGAAAAAACTCACTTCCCTTTATGCTTTGCAACGTATTGATTCGGAAATAGATGCTATCCGCACTCTGCGCGGCGAGCTGCCTTTGGAGGTGCAGGATTTGGAAGACGATATCGCCGGCTACGAAAGCCGCATCGAGAAGTTGCAGGACGAAATTGCTGAAATCAATCAGAATATCGCCGAGCGCAAACACGCGGTCACCGACATCAAGGCGCAGATTAAGAAATACGACAAGCAGCTGAAGGAGGTGAAGAACAGCCGCGAATACGACAACCTCAACAAGGAAATCGAATATCAGACCCTCGAGAACCAACTGCACGAAAAGCGCATCAAGGAGGCCAACATCCTTTTGGAGAAGAAGACCGAAGACCTTGAAAAACTGCGCCATGCCCGCGAGGAACGTCAGAAGGACCTGGATTTGAAGCAGAGTGAGCTGAACGAAATCGTGGCCGAGACCGAAAAGGACGAGAAGGAGTTGATGAAGCGGTCCGAACTCTATCAGAAACGCATTGAACCGCGTTGGCTGCACGTTTACAGCCGCATCCGCAACAACGCCCACAACGGTCTGGCCGTGGTTTGTGTGGACCGCGACGCCTGCGGCGGTTGCTTCAGCAAGATTCCTCCCCAACGGCAAATCGATATCCGCACGCATAAGAAGATGATTTCCTGCGAATATTGCGGCCGCTTCTTAGTGGACGACGATATCAAGGAAAAGGCCGAAGAACTGCTGGATAAAGACAAGAAATAAGCGCAGGGAAAATCATCCGGCCTGATGAATACCCAAACCGCCTATCTTTTATTGGGAGCCAACCTCGGCAACTGCATCAAGACCTTTGCCGCCGCCCGTCGCGAAATCGCGAACAAGGTGGGCGAAGTGATGAGCCGGTCGGGTATCTATACCTCGCCTTCGTGGGGTTTTGAAACTCCGGAGAAATTCTACAACCAAGCGTTGGAGGTCCGCACCGAACTGGATCCTTTCGCGCTGTTGCGGCGCGTTTTGGAGATAGAGAAGAAATTGGGAAGGGTGAGGCCTCTGCCGACGGACACGCCGCAGAAAACCTACACTTCGCGCGTTATCGACATTGATATTCTTTTTTATTCCAATGCGGTGATTACCAGCCGCGACCTTGTACTCCCCCACCCGCTTCTGCCGCAACGGGCCTTTGCCCTCGTGCCGTTGTGCGAAATCGCGCCCGACCTCCCGCACCCTGTTTCGGGGCTTTCGGTACGGCAGCTTTTGGCGCAATGCCCCGACAATATCGCGGCGGTGAAGCGGCAACCCGATGCGGAGAACTACGCTTTGGGCTTCGAGGAGCTTGAAAAGTCGGAAACGGCGGTGGAAAATGCGGGCAACGACAGAAAACCCGACCTGCGTTTCTTGGCTATCGAGGGCAATATCGGGGCGGGGAAAACCTCGCTTTCGCGCAAGATTTCCGCGCAGTTCGGCGCCAAACTTGTATTGGAGAAATTCGAGGAAAACGCTTTTCTTCCCAAATTCTATCAGGACAAGGAGCGTTACGCTTTCCCGCTCGAGCTCACTTTCTTGGCGGAACGCTACCGTCAGGCCAAGGAAGATTTCGTGCAGGAATTGTTCAGTCCTTTCATCGTGAGCGATTTTTCCATAAGCAAGAGCCTTATTTTTGCGCAAAACACGCTTCAGGAAGACGAATACGCCCTGTTCGCGCGGCTCTATCAAATCATCCTCACCACAATTCCCAAACCCGACAAATACGTGTTCCTGCACAGCAACGTCGACCGTCTGATGAACAACATCCGCCTCAGGGCTCGGTCGTACGAGCAGAACATGGATCCGGATTATCTACTTAGGATAGAGCGGGGCTACGAGGCCTATCTCAAGACCTTGGACCCGCAGAAGATATTGATTATCGACGTTTCGGAAATGGATTTCATGAACCGTGAGGAAGACTATCTTGAAATCCTCCGTCGTATCGGCTTGATATAGTCTGTTTTCTCCTGCGATTTTTTGCGGTTTCAGCCGCGTTTCCGTGCCGTACAGATCGACCGCACGGTGGTTTTATCTTTTTCCAATTGGGCTTGCAGGGCGGAAAGAGAGGGAAATTTGCGCTCCTCGCGGACTTTCTCGAGAATTTCGATACGCAGGCGGCTTCCGTAGAGATTGCCGCTGAAATCGAGGATATGCACTTCTATGGTGCGGGGAGGGGTGGCGGCGGAGAGTGTGGGGCGGGTTCCTATATTGAGCATACCGCAGAAGACCTCGCCGGCCGGTTGGGAAACACGGGCGGGGGCGCAAGCCGATAGCCATACATGGCAGGCAAAAACCCCCGAAGGCAATTCTCCGGGGGTTTCGGTTTCGATATTGGCGGTGGGGAAACCTATCGTCCGACCGATTTGGTTTCCCTCCACCACAATTCCTTCAAAAATCATGCCTTATTCAAAAACAACCACATCTTCCATGCGTGCCCACACCTGCGGTTCCTTCGCGTCGCGCACCTGCATGAGAAGCCTGTATGCCTCGCTCCATTCGGCACCCATCTCCTCGGTCATGCGCATCTGCATCTTGGCGCTTGCCTTGGCGGAGAACATTTCCATGAGTTGGGTCATGAAATCCTTTTCCTTGGGATATTCCACGGTGGTGTAGTTTTCGAGGCCGGCCAAGGAAGCCGCATAGGCAAGCGCGTCTTCCAAACCGCCGAGACTGTCTACCAAACCAATCTGCAAGGCGTTGGTGCCGCTCCATACACGACCCTGTCCGATAGAATCCACCTGCGCCCACGTCATGCCGCGGCCTGCGGCCACCTTGCTCACGAAACCTTCGTAAATCTCTTCTATGTTCTGCTGCATCACCGCCTTTTCGTAGGCGCTCATGGGACGGCTCATGCTCTTGAAGGCCGTGGCGTTCTTGTTGGTCTTCACCTCGTCGAAATCGAACCCGAGTTTCTTGGTGAGCAGTTCCTGCGTGTTGGGAATGGTGCCGAACACGCCGATAGAACCGGTGAGGGTGTTGGGTTGGGCGAAAATCTTGTCGGCCATGCACGAGATATAGTAACCGCCGCTGGCCGCATAATTGCCGTAGGAAGCCACCACGGGCATTCTTTCCTTCACCTTCATCAATTCCTGATAGATGATGTCGGCGGTGAGCACGCTGCCGCCGGGCGAATTGACGCGCAACACCAAAGCCTTTACGTTCTTGTCCTTGACGGCTTTCTGAATCTGCGCGGCCAAATCGGTGCCGATGTCGCTGCCCGAACCCTCGCCGCCTACAATCTCGCCTTCGGCATAAATCACCGCAATCTTATCCTTGGCTTTCTTGGTCTTGGCCGCATCGAGATTGGCCAGATAATCGCCGTAGGAAACGATATTGAGGTCTTTTTCCCACAAGCTGTCGGCCACACCCATGCGGGCGGGAAGAATTTTCTCCTTGATGTAGGAACGGGGCACCAAAGCGTCTACCAAACCGGCACGGAGCGCACCGGGGGCGGTGAAGCCGAGCAGACTGTCGGCGATTTCGTTGAGACGGGCTTCGGAAAGACCGCGCGAAGCGCTCACGTCGGCCAAGATTGCAGGCCACATCGAGCCGAACATCACCTCGTATTGGTGACGGTTGGCGGGGCTCATGTCGGTGCGGAAGTAGGGTTCCACCGCGCTCTTGAACTGTCCGTGACGGATTACCTGCATCTCCACGCCCACTTTTTGCAGAAAGCGCGTATAGAACATCAGGCGCGCGCCCAAACCTTGGAAATTCAACATGCCTTGCGGCTGCATGAAAACCGAGTCGGCAAGCGAAGCCAAATGATATTCGGACAAACTGTAACCGTCTGCGTAGCTGTAGATGTATTTGCCCGTTTCCTTGAAATCGGAAAGCGCCTTGTGCAGCTCCTGCGTTGTGGCAAGACCCAGACCGGCGTTTTCGCAATTCAGATAGATGCCCTTGATTTTATCGTCGTTCTTCGCCGCTTCTATCACGCGGAGCATCTCGTTAAGACCCAAGCTCTTCGACATATCGAATTTGGGATTGAGCGGAGAGATGCCCGAAAGACCCGCAGCCCGCGCCTGATCGTTGACGGTTTTGTTCAAATCAATCTGCAACACGCTGTTGTCCTTGACGGGTGCCGCAGGTGCCGAACTCTTGGAGAGCAGGGAACCCAACGAACCTATCATCACGAAAAACATGATGAGCGCCACGATAAGCATACCTACCACAGTGGCAAGAAGATACTTAAAAAACGATTTCATTTCCGTATGTTTTTTTTCAGGGTATTAGACCTCCACAGGGGGTGCAAAATTACAAATCCTCCACAAACTCCAATTCATCGATAAGCCTTTGGGCTCCGGCGAATTTGTCGATGATGAAAAGGCAATAGCGGATGTCGAGCATGATGTTGCGGCACATCTGCGCATCGTAGCGGATGTCGCTCATGGTGCCTTCCCAGTTGCGGTCGAAATTGATGCCCACCAAATTGCCTTCCGCATTGAGCACAGGGCTTCCCGAATTGCCTCCCGTGGTGTGGTTGGTGCCGATGAAAGCCACCGGCATCTCGCCTTTCTTATTGGCGTAACGGCCATAGTCGGCATTGCGGTAGAGTTCCTTGAGGCGTTCCTCCACCACATAGTCGTATATGTCGGGATTTTCTTTTTCCATAATGCCCTTGAGCGTGGTGTATGGCTTGCAGACAAGCGCATCGGAGGGGCTGAAACCGTTTACCTGTCCGTAGGCGACGCGCATCGTGAAGTTGGCGTCGGGATAGAATTTCTCAGGGCCGCTCGAGGCTTTCATCTCCATTTGTCCGCGCATATACACCCGTTGCAGGCTGTCGATTTGCCTGCGGTAGCGCGTCACGGCGGGAACGGTTTGCGTGATGTAGCGGTTGTAGGCCGAAAGCGCGTAGCGGTAGAGCGGGTCGTTCAAAATCGTCTTTCTCTGCGCGGGTTTGAAGTCCTGCAACAGCGCCAGCATTTTTTGCGGTTGGGTGAAAACGGATTTTGTGTAGAAGAGATTGATTTGAGAGGGGTCGGGAACGGCGGCCGAGGATTTTTCGGCCTGTCGGGCAGCCATTTTCTCAAAAATCTCACGGTCTACTTCCGGATTGTAGTTCTTGTAAAAATCCTCGGCCGCCGTCTGACGTTTCTGTAAAGTTTCGGTGAACTTTTCCCCGGCGCCTTCTTCGCCCGCGGCCGCTTTTTCCGCCGCCTCGCACAAAGATTTAAGCGAATAGGCGAACCTCACCGCTTCGGGCGCCAACGTGTATTCCTGAAAAACGATAGCCTCTCCCTGCACGGCTCCGAAGCCTTCGTAGGCCTCTTGCAGAGCGGGCAACACCGACGCATAGGCGGCACCCTCGGGCGTGGCCGTCCATTCCTTGAAACGTTTTTCGTATTCGCGCTTGCTGCCTACCACATCAAGACGCTCGATACCCTTAGCTTCGCCTATCCATTTCTTCCAGCCGTTGGCGATGCTTGCCGCCTTGGCCGCATATTGGATGCGGGTCTTCGCATCGCGGTCCATGGCCGCCTTTATCACTTCCAGGCGAAGCGTGCGCGCCTCGATGCGCATGGGGTCTTCCTGATTCAACACCTGTTCCACGCCGTAGGAGCTGAGATATTCCTGCGTGCGGCCCGGATAGCCTATCACCATCGTGAAATCGCCCTCCTCGCAACCGCGCAGGTCTATCTTGAAATAACGCTTGGGTGAATAGGGCTTGTTTTCGGGGCTGTACGGCGCGGGACGGTTCGCCGTGTCGGCATAGATGCGGAACACCGAGAAATCGCCCGTATGACGCGGAAACATCCAATTGTCGGTGTCGCCTCCGAACTTGCCGATGTTGGAGGGCGGAGCGCCCACCAACCGTACATCCTCATACACTTCGTAAACAAAAAGGAAATATTGATTGCCGTAGTAGAAAGGCACCACACGGATTTCCTCTCCCTGCGCGGCTTCCTTCATCAGACGCCTCGAACGAGCGTCTATGCTGTCGCGACGCACGTTCTCGGCTATCATCGTGCCGTCGGCGTTCCTTTCCAAACCCGCCAACATCACATCGCTCACATCGCGCATCTCTTTCAGAAAACGCACCTTGAGCCCCGGGCAGGGCAATTCATCCTTCAGACTCTCCGCCCAAAACCCGTTGGTGAGATAGTCGTGTTCGAGCGAGGAATGTTCCTGAATATAGCCGTAGCCGCAATGATGATTGGTGAAGACCAGCCCCTGCGACGAAACCACCTCTCCCGTGCAACCGCCGCCGAAAATCACCACCGCGTCTTTCAGCGAGGAGGCGTTGACATCGTAGACATCTTCGGCGGTGAGTTTGAAACCCAGCTCCTGCATACGGGCTTCGTTCTGCTTCAGGAACAGCGGCAGCCACATGCCTTCGTCGGCGCGTGCGGCGGCGCAAAAAAGGAACAGACCGCCCGCAAACAGTGGCAAAAACGTTTTTACGGATATTCGCATAGTGTTTATTTTTTCAAAAGGACTTCCCGGCCCCTACTCCACCGTTACCGACTTGGCCAAGTTACGCGGCTGGTCTACGTTGCAACCTTTGTAAACCGCGATATGGTAAGCCAGCAACTGCAAGGGGATACAAGCCAAGATAGGTATTAAGAATTCTTCCGTTTCGGGAATCTCGATATAGAAATCCGACAGGTTCTTCACCTCGGTGTCGCCCTCGCTGATAATGGAAATCACACGGCCTTTGCGGGCCTTCACCTCCTGAATGTTGCTCACGATTTTCTCGTGGTTGCCTTTGTTGGGCGCAATCACCACAATAGGCATCTCGGCATCAATCAACGCGATAGGGCCGTGTTTCATCTCGGCGGCGGGATAACCCTCGGCGTGTATGTACGAAATTTCCTTGAGCTTCAACGCACCTTCCAGAGCCAAAGGATAGTTGCAGCCCCGTCCCAAATAGAGGAAGTTGCGCGAATAGGTGAAAATCTTGGCGAAATCGGCGATGCTCGGATTTTTCTTGAGCGCAATCTCGATTTTTTCGGGCAATTCGTGCATGGCCTTTATCATACGCTCCAACTGCACTTTGTTGAGCGTTTTCTTCTCTTTGGCCAAGGCCAGCGCCAACAGCGTGAGCACACATACCTGCGCGGTGAACGCCTTGGTGGAAGCCACCCCGATTTCGGGCCCCGCGTGCGTATAACTGCCCGTATTGGTGGCACGGGCGATAGACGAACCCACCACATTGCAGATGCCGTAGACGAAGGCGCCTTTCTGCCGCGCCAATTTCACCGCCGCCAAGGTATCGGCGGTCTCGCCCGACTGCGAAATGGCAATCACCACATCGTCGGGATAAATCAAAGGTTCGCGGTAGCGGAATTCCGAAGCGTATTCCACCTCCACGGGAATGCGCGCCAATTTTTCGAGGATGTATTCACCCACCAGACCCGCATGCCACGAGGTGCCGCAGCCCACAATGATGATGCGCCGCGCCTTGAGGAACTTGTCTTTGTGGTCGATGATGCCCGAAAGCGAAACCTTGTTGAGATCTATGTTGATACGCCCGCTCATGCTGTCGCGCAACGTCTTGGGCTGCTCGAAAATCTCCTTGAGCATGAAGTGCGGATAGCCGCCTTTTTCCAGATTCGAAAGGCTCATCTCCAACTTCTTGACCATAGGAACCTTCTTCACGTTCTTGAGGTTGGTGATTTCCATCTTGGCCTTTCCCTTGGCGGGAACGGTCAACACGGCTATTTCCTCGTCTTCCAGAAACACCACATCCTTGGTATATTCCACAATGGGCGTGGCATCGCTGGCGGCAAAAAACTCATTCTTCCCGATACCTATCACCAAAGGACTACCCTTGCGCGCCACGATAATCGTGTAGGGGTCTTCTTTCGACATGATGGCGATGGCATACGCCCCGATAACCTGCCCCAGCGCCTGATGCACGGCATCGAGCAACGAACAGGAATTGGACGTGCGGATATAGTCGATGAACTGCACCAGCACTTCGGTGTCGGTTTCGCTGTAAAAAGTGCGTCCCTGCTTCATCAACTCTTTCTTGAGAGTCTGGAAATTCTCGATGATACCGTTGTGAATCAACGCCAAATCTCCGTTTTGGGAATAGTGCGGGTGCGCGTTTATCTGATTGGGTTCCCCGTGGGTGGCCCAGCGGGTATGGGCGATGCCCATGGTGCCGCTCACATCCTTGTCTTTCACCTCGGCCTCCAAATCGGCCACCTTGCCCCGCTTCTTGTAGACGTTGAGGCGGTTGTGATTATACAGGCTTATACCTGCGCTGTCGTATCCGCGATATTCCAAACGGTGCAAGCCTTTTATGAGAATGGGATAGGCCTGTTTCTTTCCCACGTATGCAACAATTCCACACATATTTTCAATCGTTTATAACTGTATAGGTCACTTCCATCCGCATGGGTTTGCGCGAGGAGCCCGGCCCGTAGAGAACCACGCAATCGGGATCTTCGTAACGCTCTGAGGACGAAGGCGCTATATCGATATAATCCTGAAACTTCTTATAGTTCTCCGCATCCACGGTTCCTTGGTAAAGAATTCGTTGCAGATAGCGGGTGATGTTGATGCGATATTGTCCGCGGGAGGAATTGTAGTTGCCGTCGGAATTCGTCTCCTGCGGCAGAGTTTCGATATGCCCCCTGTCTATGTATTTGAAGCATGTTAATTTGTCGGGAACGCCGATGTCGGGCCTCTGGTCCGCATTCACATCGTCCAATATCAGAATTGCCTGATTGAGCACCACTTTTCCCTTTTTCGTCACCGTGTCGGGGAAATCGGGAATGCGGAAACGGATGCGGCTGCCGCCCGAAGCCTGCAAGTAGAGCCTCTCGGCGCCCGAAGCCGTGTCGCCGTTCATCTGCGCCTTGTAGAGCTCGTCCTGCGATGTGTTGCGGTTGCGCACCACCTGCGTGAAACGCAAGGGGCCCAAGATAAACGATTGATAAGACGTTTTCTTTTCAGAACCGTTTTCAACCCCGTCGAAATACACCGTGAGGTTGGCGCCGAGCCCAAACAGATTGCTCACCGAGAAAACGATGCTTTCCTCCTCGCGGTCGCAAGGCTCCACTTTGATGTAAATCCCCTTGAAATGATCGGGAAAGGCATTCATGTCCGACAATTCCTCATCACTCATCTCCTTCACCTTCCGCAACAGCATTTCGCCGACCTTGTTGTCTAACCGTATCCTGAGCGGAGCGATGAGAACCATGTTCGACACCGAATCGTAGGCGGTGTCGAAAGGTTTCGGATAAACCGTGACGGGGCCCGTGAGCGGGACTTCGTTGTAACGCACCTGATACATAGACGTGTAGGCGCTGTCGAAACCCGCCCCGTCCTTGAGGTCTTCCTCCACTTCGTAAACCGAAAGGGTGAGCGAGCGGCCATCCATACGCCTATGGGTGGGGAATTTTTCTGAGTAGGGAAGGATGAGCACCGTGGAATCGACGTGCGAATAATCGAGGCCACCTTGGGAATAGCGTTCGTCTCCGGTACGCAAGGTGAGCAGCTGCACCACGAGGTTGTAGGTGGTGGTGCCGAAAACGGGACTGTACGACGTGCCCAAAAGCACCGAGGAAGCGTTTTGCAAAATTATCGAATCGTCGGGCACACTGAAGGCTTCGATACGGAAAGCGGTGTCGTAATGGGCCTGCAGACGGTTGTTGTCGTGCATATTGTTACCGAGAATGGAATCGGGGTCTCTCTTGCAAGACGAGGAAAGCAAGACACAGACACACGCCACGAAACCCGCCAAGGGAACGATGTATTTTCCGCGCATCTCCTACTTCGTTTTTTTGAGGAACTTGTCGAAGAACTTGTTGATTTTCTCGGCGGCCAGTTTCTCTTCCACATAGGGCAACACCGGCTTCTTCTTGTCTTTCACGATGTCCTGCACCCACGGCTTGGTTGCGATTTCGGGCGTGGCATAGACGATGCCGTCCGAATAGTCGATAGCGGTGTGGATGAGGTCGTGATGCGTGAACTTGCCGTATTTGCCGATTACTTCCTGCGGAATTTCATCGTAGGCGAGCTTGTCGGGGAAAGACGATGCCAAACTGCCGGGAAAGCTGTCGTTATAGAGGGCGGTGATGATTTTCGAATTGGTGAAAATCGGGCTGTCTTTGTATAGAAGCTTGGCGTATAGCGGCACCAAGGAGGTGAACCAGCCGCTGCAATAGATGATGTCGGGCGTCCAACCTAATTTCTTTACCGTCTCGAGCACGCCCCGCGCGAAGAAGATGCACTTTTCGTCGTTGTTTTCGTAGTACTTGCCGCTCTTGTCCTGAAACATGTTTTTCTTGTGGAAAAACTCCTCGTTGTCGATAAAGTATATCTGCATACGCGCCGCCTGAATGGAAGCCACCTTGATGATGAGCGGATGATCGGCGTCGTTGATGATCATATTGATGCCCGAAAGACGGATAACCTCGTGAAGCTGGTTGCGCCTTTCGTTGATGATGCCGTAGCGGGGCATGAACGTGCGGATTTCCCTGCCGCTCTCCTGCGTGGACTGCGGCAGATAACGGCTCATCCGCGCCATGGAGGATTCCCGCGTATAAGGATATATCTCTTGGCTGACAAACAATATCTTCGGCTTCTCCATCGTTCTCCGGGTTTTATTACCCCCTCTCCCCGTCCTGCCCTATCCACAGGGGTAAAAAATGCACGCGAAGATACGAATTATTTTCGTTTAATACAAAGTGTTGTATACTTTGCTTTTGCAATCAAGACTTTGGC
>CAMWVZ010000011.1 GCA_947177845.1 uncultured Bacteroidales bacterium
AAACCAACAGTTTGCTAAACTGTCGTAGGGGTTTCCCTACCGGGGGTTCGAATCCCCCTCTTTCCGCCAAACGATAAAAAAAAGAACCATGGAACTGAAGAAATCGCCAAAAGCCGACCTTGAAGGCATGAAGGGTATGTTCGGCTCTTTAGGCCTTGTGGTTGCCTTGGTGATTGTATTAGTGGCATTTGAGTGGAAATCCTACGATAAGACTCAAACCAAGAGCATGACGAGAGCCGCTATCGAAACCGAGGAAGAAGTCATTATCCAAACCGATCAGAGTCTTCCCCCTCCTCCTCCCCCTCCTCCCGCACAGGTATCGCAGGAAATCGAGATTGTAGAGGATGATGTGGAGATTGAGAACGAAGTGGAAATCAACGCCGAATCCGATGAAAAGACCGTGGTGGAAGACTATGTGGCTCCTCCCGTGGTAGAAGAGGAAACGGTGGCCGAAGAGGAAATTTTCCAGATTGTGGAAGAGATGCCCGGCCCTGTAGGCGGTGACGAGGCTTTCTATCGCTATCTCGCCGAAAACATCCGCTACCCGGTTGTGGCTATGGAAAGCGGTATCAGCGGGCGTGTGTATGTTACCTTCGTGGTGGAGAAAGACGGCAGCATCACCGATGTGAAGGTGTTGCGCGGTATCGGAGGCGGATGTGACGAAGAAGCCGTGCGTATCATAAAGGCCATGCCCAAATGGAAGCCCGGTAAGCAGCGCGGTCGGCCCGTGCGGGTTCTCTACCGTGTTCCTATCAACTTTACGCTCAATTAATTCATCGAGCCGCCTGCTTCGCAGGCGGCTCGTATTTTATAATTATGACCATGCCCCGCTACGGAATCTGCAATCTCTCTCTGGCGCCTGTACGCGAAACCATTTCGCACGCCTCGGAAATGAAATCGCAACTCTTGTTCGGCGATTTCTTCGAGATTTTGGACAAGTATCAGAATTGGCTCAAGATTGAGAATGATTTTGACGGCTATCAAGGCTGGGTGGACGAAAAGCAGGTGTTGTTCCTTTCGGAAGAGGAATTCGCCGCGCACAAAGCCGACAAGTCGCAGTTTTTCTCGAAAGGTTTTTCGTCGGTGGTGCAACGCCACAGCGACCATGCCGAGTTCCGTTTGGGAATGGGCTGCCGCCTGCCGTTCTATCAGGGCGGCGAATTGAAATTGGGCGGCCTCTCCTACTCCTATCTTTCCGAACCCGTCTGTGTGGCGAGCGACCGCGAAACCCGTTGCCGGGAAATCATCGAACGGGCGGTTTCGCTCATCAACACACCTTATTTGTGGGGCGGAAAATCGTCGTGGGGAATGGATTGTTCGGGCTTGACGCAACTTCTATACCGCATGGCGGGCGTGCCTCTTCTGCGCGATGCGTCCCAACAGGCCATGCAGGGGCAGTTGGTGAATCTTCTGAGCGAGGCGCAGGCCGGCGACCTGCTGTTTTTCGACAACAGCAACGAACAGATTGTGCACGTGGGTATCTATAACGGAAACGGTCTGATTCTGCATTGCAGCGGATTGGTGCGCATAGACCCCGTGGACCACGAGGGTATCTACCGTCAGGATCTCGGCTGCTATTCCCACCACCTGCGTCTGATACGGCGCGTCTTGGAATAAGTTTTAGAATAAGGTGCCCTGCGTACCGGCTTTCGGGCGGCTGTCGTCCGTGTCGGGCTTCACTTGTGCGTCTTCTCCAACTTCCGGGACCGGCGCTTCTTCCCCTCCTGTCATTTCCATAAAGGCTTCTTCCGAAATCAAGGGAATGTTCAGATTTTCGGCTTTCTTGCGTTTTTCGGGGCCCATTTTCTCGCCGGCCAACACATAATCGACATTTTTCGAAATGGAGGAAACCATGATGCCGCCATGACTTTCCACCCAATCTTTCATCGCTTCGCGCGAGCGGGAGAATGTGCCGCTGATGACCCATTTGGTGCCTTGCAGCACCGTCGAACCCGAAGAACGGGCCACATATTCCATATTCAGCCCCGCTTCGCGCAGGCGTGCGATTACCTCCTGTTCGGCGGGACGGGAGAAAAAGTCGCGGAGAGAGGCGGCGATGACATCCCCCACCTCGTCCACCTGCACCAAGGTATCGAAATCGGCCTGCATCAGAGCGTCCATCGTCTTGAAATGACGCGCCAGAATCTTGGCTGTGGTTTCGCCCACATAGCGGATGCCGAGCGCATACAGCACTCTTTCGAAAGGTTGTTTCTTGGAGGCTTCCACCGCCTGCAAAATATTCTCCACCGTCTTGCGTCCGAAAGACTCCACCGTAAGAAGTTCCTCTTTCCGCAGCGAATAGAAATCGGCCACATGATGCAGAAGCCCTTTGTTGTAGAGCACCGATACCTTGCCTTCGCCCAGCGACTGTATGTCCATGGCCTTGCGGCTTATGAAATGCTCCAATTTGCCTTTAATCTGCGGCGGGCAGGTTTCGTCGTTGGGACAGTAATGCCCCGCCTCGCCTTCGTTGCGCACCAAAAGCGTGCCGCATTCGGGGCAGCGCTCTATAAACGAAAAAGGTACGGCCGAGGCGGGGCGGCGCGAAAGTTCCACGCCCACGATTTTGGGAATCACCTCCCCTCCTTTCTCCACATAGACCCAATCGCCCAAACGCACATCCATACGCTCGATGACATCGGCATTGTGCAGGGAGGCGCGTTTGACTATGGTGCCGCCCAAGGGCACGGGCTCCAGATTGGCCACGGGGGTGACGGCGCCGGTGCGTCCCACTTGGAAACTTATCGTATGCAGGGGCGTGCAGACCCGTTCCGCCTTGAACTTATAGGCAATGGCCCAGCGCGGCGACTTGGCGGTGAAGCCCATGGCCGGCCACAGGTGCGTCTGATTGACCTTAATCACCATGCCGTCTATATCGAAAGGCAGATTCACGCGCTCCTTCTCCCAATGGTCCATATAGGCGAAAACCTCATCGATATTGCGGCAACGACGGTAGTAATGCCCCGTTTGGAAGCCCCACGAACGGGCCCGCTCCAAACGTTCCGAATGCAAGTCGGGAAACGGGGTCACCTCCCCCGCCGAGGGGGCGTCTATCAGAAAATATAGGAAACAATCCAATTTACGGGCGGCCACCTGCTTGGGGTCCTGCAATTTCAGGCTTCCCGATGCCGCGTTACGGGGATTGGCGAAAAGATTCTCGCCGATTTCCTCCCGCTGCGCGTTGAGTTCGTCGAAAGCCTTGCGCGGCATCAACACTTCGCCCCTGATTTCGAAGAGCTCGGGATAGTCGCCTTCGGGAAGTTTGAGAGGTATCGTGCGGATAGTCTTTACATTGGCCGTAACATCATCGCCCTTGATGCCGTCGCCCCGCGTCACCGCCTGCGTCAGCACGCCCTTTTCGTAGGTGAGCGAAATGGAAAGGCCGTCGTATTTGAGTTCGCAAAGATAGTCGAAATCTTCGGCGGTGAGCTTGCGCAGACGGTTGTCGAAATCCACCAGCTCCTCGCGCGAATAGGTGTTTCCCAACGAAAGCATGGGCGTGCGGTGCGCCACCGTGCGGAAAGTCTTGGTAGGTTCGCCCCCCACCCTGCCGGTAGGCGTATACGGAAGTTTGTATTGCGGATAAGCCGCTTCCAAACGCTCGAGCTCCTTGAGCAGTTGGTCGAATTCATAGTCGCTCACCAGCGGATTGTCGAGCATATAATACGCCCGGTTGTATTCGGTGAGCAAGTCGGTGAGCTCCCGTATGCGTTTCTGTGCCTCTTCGCCGCCCGTAGCCTGCCCGTTCATCGCTTGTCCTTAAAGATTTTTTTCCAATAGACACGCCATGTGTCGGCATCGAGGAAAGAGGAATCTATGGTAACCTGCAAGGTAAGCAGCAGGCCGAAAGGCAGGAACACGAAAGTGGCAAGCCATGCGCCCAAGGTGCAGGTGAGCGAACCTTCGATAGCGGCTTTCTCGCCGATTACCGAAAGCACATAGTAGGAAACGAAAAGCAGAACCGAAACCACCACGGGCATACCCATGCCGCCCTTGCGGATTAGGGCGCCGAGCGGGGCTCCGATAAAGAACAGAATCAGGCAACCCACCGAGAGGCTAAACTTCTTGTGTTCTTCCACCCGATAGGCATTGAGGCGTTCGCTCAAGTACGACACATCGCGCTGGTAGTATTCCATATCGTCCACCAACGCGCCCGAAAGCGCCGCCGCCTCGCGCACATCGCGCAAGGTGGCTTCGGGAAGCACGTAGCCGTCGTCGGCTTTCACACCGTTCATCACACGCTCGTTGAAAGAAGCCCGAACCGCGGAATCGTTGCCGATGAGACTCGACAGAAAGTAGTTGCGGCTGTTGATATTGGTGACCAAACGCCCCACCCTTTCCTCCAAGTTCATGCGCAAGGTGTCGATTTCCTTGCCGAGCGGTTTCAAGGCCAACGATTTCTGATGCTTCACATAGAGATTGTCTGTGCTCTGCTTGGAATCGTATTTCGACAAATCCATAATCAACGTCTGCGTGTCGAATTTGATGCGGGTGAAAGGATCCTGCGCCTTATGGCCCGCGGTGAGGCTCGACTGCCCGTTGTTGGCGATGTCCTCGCCGTAGGTGTAGCCGTCGAAAAGATTGAACACCAGATAGCGTCCATCTTCGAGGGTATACATACCGCCCTTCTTCGACATGGTGACGGCACAGTTGCCCTTGTGCTGCGAGTGGTCGTAAATCTGCACGTCTTCCAGATAGCGGCCCTCGTCGCGCTTCTTGCCCACCCGGATTACATAGTCGGGAATGCCGTAGTAATAGACCCCTTCCTGCAGGTTCACCGCCGGGCGGCGGGTCTGAATCTCGTGGTATTTCTGACGGTGCAGCTTATAGGCTTGCGGCACGGCATGGTCGGTGAAGTAGAAGGCGATGCCCGAAATCAGAAGGCTCATCACCACTGTCGGGGCCATGAGCCTGCGCAGGGGCAGACCCGCCGCCTTGGCCGCCACCAATTCGTAGTGTTCGCCCAAGGAGCCGAACAGCATCAACGAAGATAACAACACCGCCAACGGCAGCGAGAGGGGTACGAATGTCCAGCAGGCATACCACAGGAATTCGGCCACATCGGCCAACGGCAGCCCCTTGCCCACAAGTTCGTCCATATAACGCCAGATGAACTGCAAAAGCAGGATAAAGGTGGCGATGAGGAAAGTCAACACCAACGGGCCTATGTACGACTTGATGATGAATCTGTCGATCTTTTTCATTTCAGTTGCTTTAACTGCGCTTCCAAAAGCGCGATGCGCTGTTCGCAATCGGCCATTTTCTTGCGCTCGGCATCCACGACCGCTTGCGGAGCATTATCCACAAAGCGTTTGTTCTCCAATTTTTTCCGCACCGAAAGCAGAAATCCTTGTTCGTATTTCAAGTCTTTCTCCGCACGGGCGCGCTCATCCTCCACATTCACGAGGCCTGCCATAGGCACGAAAAACTCCGTGTTGGCGGCCATAAACGTAAAGGCGCCGTCTACCGACGCGCTCACATATTCCACACTCTCCAAATTGCAGAGCTTGGCGATAAGACCGTCGAAAAGGCCTTTCTTGTCGGCACCGGCCTTGATTTTCAAGGCAAGCGCGTTCTTCTGCGGAATGTTCTTCTCGTTGCGCAACGCCCGTACCGACATGATGATTTCGGAGGCCTGTTCGAAGTGCGCCAGCAAATTTTCCTGTTCGGGCGTGAGGGTCTTTTCGGGCAGAGGCTGGAACATCACCGTCTCGCCCTCCTTGCGTTCGCCCAACACCTGCCAGATTTCTTCGGTAATGAAGGGCATGAAAGGATGCAGCGCCTGCATGAGCGTTTCCATAAAGCCCATGGATTTGCGCAGGGTGACAGGATCTACGGCCTGTCCGTAGGCGGGTTTTATCATCTCCAGATACCACGAGCAGAAATCGTCCCACGTGAGGCGGTAGAGTTGCATCAGGGCTTCGCTGAGCCTGTATTTGCGGGCATTGTCTTCCACCTGCGCCAAGGTTTGGGTGAGGCGGGCTTCGAACCAATCGCAGGCCAAGGCCGAGGTGGCGGGTTGCGGCAGGGTCTCGTCCACATTCCAGCCTTTAATCAGACGCAGGGCGTTCCATATCTTGTTGCAGAAATTGCGGCCCTGTTCGCAGAGACTTTCATCGAAAGGCAGGTCGTTGCCGGCGGGCGAAGTGAGCAACATTCCCACACGGACACCGTCGGTGCCGTATTTTTCCATGAGTTCGAGCGGGTCGGGCGAATTTCCGAGCGATTTGGACATCTTGCGGCCCAGTTTGTCGCGCACGGTGCCGGTGAAGTAAACGTGACGGAACGGCACTTGCTTGCGGATATCCAGACCGGCCATAATCATGCGCGCCACCCAGAAGAAGATGATGTCGGGGGCGGTGACCAAGTCGGCGGTGGGATAATAGTAGTTGATTTCGGGATTGTCGGGCTTGCGCACGCCGTCGAAAAGTTCTATCGGCCACAGCCACGACGAGAACCACGTATCCAAGACATCTTCGTCCTGTTTAAGGTCTTGCAAGGTGTAGGAAGCCGCCTCGGGGAACTTCGCCTTCGCCTTTTGCAAGGCTTCTTCGGCGCTCTTGGCCACCACCACCTCGCGGTTGGGCAGGTAGTAGGCGGGGATGCGGTGTCCCCACCACAGCTGGCGCGAGATACACCAATCCTTGATGTTTTCCATCCAATGGCGGTACGTGTTCTTGAACTTGGCGGGCAGGAAAGCCACTGTATCGTCCATTACGGCTTGCAGGGCCGGTCCGGCCAACGCCTCCATCTTCAGGAACCATTGCAGGGAGAGCTTGGGTTCGATAGCCACGTGGGTCCGTTCCGAATATCCCACATTGTTCACATATTCCTCTTCCTTCTCGAGCAAATCGGCGTTCTTGAGGTCGGCGGCAATCTGCTTGCGGCAGGCAAAGCGGTCCATGCCCGCGTATTTGCCGCCGTATTCGTTGAGCGTGCCGTCGTCGTGAAACACGTCGATGCTCTCAAGCTTATACTTTACGCCTATGTTGTAGTCGTTTATATCGTGGGCGGGCGTAATCTTGAGACAGCCCGTACCGAATTCCTTATCCACGTATTCGTCGAAGATAACCGGCACTTCGCGCCCCACCAAAGGCACCACCACGTGTTTGCCCTTCAAGTCGGCATAGCGCCCGTCGGTGGGATTGATGCACACCGCCGTGTCGCCCATGATGGTTTCGGGACGGGTGGTGGCCACGATGATGTAGCGGCCCGGTTCTTCCTTGACGGCATAGCGGAGATAGTAGAGGCTTCCCTTGGTTTCCTTGTAAATCACCTCTTCGTCGGAAAGCGCGGTCTTGGCCTTGGGGTCCCAGTTCACCATACGCACGCCGCGGTAGATGAGCCCGCGTTCATAGAGGTTGATGAACGTGTCGAGCACCGATTCGGAGCAGACTTCATCCATCGTGAAATGGGTGCGTTCCCAATCGCACGAGGCGCCCAACTTGCGGAGTTGGGAGAGAATGATGCCGCCGTATTTCTCTTTCCACTCCCAGGCGTATTTGAGAAATTCCTCGCGGGTGAGCTTGTTCTTGTCGATGCCCTTTTCCTTGAGCATGGCCACCACCTTGGCTTCGGTGGCGATAGAGGCGTGGTCCATGCCGGGCACCCAGCAGGCGTTCTTGCCCTGCATACGGGCGCGGCGCACCAATACGTCCTGAATGGTGTTGTTGAGCATATGCCCCATGTGCAGGATGCCCGTTACATTGGGAGGGGGAATCACCACGCAATAAGGCTCGCGGCTATCGGGTTCGGAATGGAAGAAATTGTGTTCGAGCCAATAGGCATACCATTTGTCCTCGATTTGCCGGGGCTCGTATTTGCTTGAAAGTTCGGCCATATTCTTCGCAATTTATTGGTTGGGGCGCTTGAACGCGGATGCCCACATTCATGCCCAAACGTGCAAAACCAACAAATTTACGAAAATTCCTAATGTGTATGCAATTCTTGTTTATTTCCCGAAACTGAATAAATTTACACTCTGTAAGAACGCCCTTGAAAGGGCTTGTTCATAAAAAAGAATGCTATGGACTTATTCGAAAAAATCGGAAACGACATCAAGGCGGCCATGCTGGCGCACGAAACGGTGAAATTGGCGGCTTTGCGGGGTGTGAAGAAAGAGTTTTTGGAGGCCAAGACCTCGAAGAACGCCAACGGGGAGCTGAGCGATGAAACGGCGGTGAAAATCCTGCAGAAAATGGTGAAGCAGCGCAAGGAATCGGCGGCGATTTTCACGGAGCAGAACCGGGAGGATTTAGCGAAGAACGAATTGGAAGAAGCTTCGTATATAGAGGCTTATCTTCCCAAGCAACTTTCGGAAGAGGAAATCGAAGAAACCGTGAAAGGCGTCATCGCGCAGGTGGGAGCCGCAGGCATGAAGGATATGGGAAAGGTGATGGGTTCGGCCACCAAACTGCTGGCGGGCAAGGCAGACGGCAAGGTGATTTCGGAAATCGTCAAGAAGTTGTTGTCCTAAACGGTTTCCTCCATGCCTTCTTTCGTTTCGAATCCCGTGCAAGTGGGGAACTTGGTAATCGGGGGCGGTTGTCCCGTGGTGATACAGTCGATGACCAACACCCCTACCCTCGATACCGAAGCCACCGTGGCGCAATGCAAACGGCTTTTCGACTGCGGCTGCCAAATGGTGCGCATCACCGCACCCGGTCTTCCCGAAGCCCGCAATCTGGAGAATATCAAGAACGCCTTGCTGAAAAGCGGCTATAACAACCCGCTCGTGGCCGACATTCATTTTCTGCCCGAAGCGGCTCTGCTGGCCGCCGAAATCGTGGAGAAAGTGCGTATCAATCCCGGCAACTACTGCGACAGGAAAAAGGGAAAGACCGAATTTTCGGAAGCCGAACAACGGGCCGAGCGTGAACGCATCGCCGAGCGCATCGCACCGCTTTTGGGCGTTTGCAAGAAACACCGCACCGCGCTTCGCATCGGTGTCAATCAAGGCTCGCTTTCGGAACGCATGATTGCCCTATACGGCAATACCCCGCAGGCTTTGGTGGAAAGCGCCCTCGAATTCATCGGCATCTGCCGCGAACAAGACTTCGACCAAACCGTGGTTTCGCTCAAATCGAGCCGGGTGCAGACCATGTATCGTTCGGTGAAGTTGCTGACGGAAAGAATGATGCAGACGGGGCTTGCCTGTCCGCTGCACTTGGGTGTCACCGAGGCGGGCGACGGCGAAGATGCCCGTTTGATTTCGGCTATCGGCATCGGAAGCCTTTTGAAAGAAGGTATCGGAGACACTATCCGTGTGTCGCTTACCGAAGCGCCCGAAAACGAAATCCCCGTGGCCCGCGATATTCTGCGGGCGGCGAAAGGAGAAGCCGTAACCGAGGCTTCCATACACGCGGCGGTGGCCTTGGGTTCCCTGCTGCTCGAAAATCCCAAAGCCGAAGTACGGGCCGACGAACCCACCCTTTCGCAGGAAGAAAACAAGAAACTCACCGACAACATCTATCAAGCCGCCGGTCTGCGGTTTCACAAAACCCGCTTCATCGCCTGCCCCTCCTGCGGCCGCACCCAATACGACATTCAAAGCGCTTTGGCAAAGGTCAAGGCGCGTTTTCCGAATCACCCCAACCTCACGATTGCCGTAATGGGCTGTATCGTGAACGGTCCGGGAGAAATGGCCGACGCCGACTTCGGATATATAGGCTGCGGGGGAGGAAAAGTAAATCTGTATAAGGCGGGCGAACTGGTCAAGAGCCAAGTGCCCGAAGAAAACGCCTTGCAGGAATTGGAGTCCTTAATCCTCCAATTCCACCACCCATGCGTCGGTGACGCCTGAGGCGGGAAAAACAAGCTTGTAGCGGTCGTCGATACGATAGCCCGCCACCCAGACAATATCGTTGCCCGAACATAGAAGCCATACCTTCTGACGGTCGGTCGTGCCTATCTTCTGTTCCTTGAAGAAATCGCTGAGTTTCTTGAAGCCCCGGGTTCCGAGAGGCTTGAATTTGTCGCCCGGCACCCAATGCCGCCACGTGAGCGGGAACTGCAATTTGTCCATATTGAGGAAAGCCTTGCGGGGCGAAGGGTCGATAGGGTCGATAACCAGCATTTCCCGTTTGCCCTCTTTGCAGACAGGCGTTTTTTCGGGCACCACGGAAGGCGAAACCATAGGTTCGTATTCGCCTTCAGCGGCATGTATGCAACGCCAACCCGCCGGCTCGCGTATCAGAATGGCCGAAGCGTCGCGGTTCACGAATTCCCTGCCCGAAGTGCCGCGCTTGTAATTGCGCAGAATCTGCCGGATTTGTTCGGAATTGAAGTTGCGCCGCATCAGGAAAATTTCGAAAAACAAGCGGAAACGGCTCGTTCCCAAATCGTCTTCCACCTCTGCGGATACAATCTCCTCGTTTTCCTCCTGTATCACACAATCTTCGTCGAGAGCATCGTACCAGTCTTCCAAAGCGGCATCTATGCCCCGGAGCATCTCCATGTCGCGCGAAAGATGTGCGCGGAAGCGGGGCGCGATTTTATCCAGCAGCGGAAAAAGTGTGTTGCGGAAGGCATTGCGCAGAAAAGTGGGGTCGGCATTGGTCTTATCGATACGATAATCTATGTGATAATCGTGTGCGTAGCGCAAAATGGCATCGCGGCCGGCAAAGAGCAAGGGACGGAGATAGACTGTCTTCAAGGCTTCGCGCGTGGTGGCGCCGCCGCCTCTGCTCATGGGCAGCATTCCCCGCAGGCCGCGCAACCCCGTGCCGCGTGCAATATTAATAAAGAAAGTTTCCGTATTATCATCGGCATGATGCGCCAAAAGACAGGCATTGAATTTTTCCTTGCGCGCCACCCGCGCGAAATAATCGTAGCGCAACTCGCGGGCCGCCATTTCTATGGAAATCTTCCTCCGCGCCGCATAAGCCTGTGTGTCGAAACTTTCCTCGAACAAAGGCCAGCCCAAAGCGGCCGCCCAATCGCGCACACATTCGGCATCCCGCTCGGAATCCTCGCCGCGCAATTTAAAATTGCAGTGAATCAAGGCCAATTCAAGGTCTTTCCCCTTTTCACTGTGTTCCTTATAACGGAACATCAGGTGAGAAAGCACCATGGAATCGGGCCCTCCGCTAAGGGCTATCAGCAATTTTTTCCGCCCCTCGAACAACCGCTCGCTTTCCACATAATCGCAAAATTGCCGATACAACATACCTTCTGTCTTTTTACAAAGTACGTTTCACTTCCACCTCTTCGTAACCTTCGATGATGTCGCCTACTTTGATATCGTTGAAATTCTTGATGTTCAAACCGCAATCCTGTCCCACCGCCACTTCCTTCACATCATCCTTAAAGCGGCGCAACGAACCCAATTCGCCCGTATAGACCACAATACCGTCGCGGATGATGCGGATTTTGGAGTTGCGGGCAAGTTTGCCGTCCAAGACCATACAGCCGGCCACACTGCCCACTTTGCTGATTTTGAACACCTCGCGGATTTCGAGGTTCGCCACGATCTTTTCCTGAATCTCGGGCGAAAGCATACCTTCGATAGCGTCCTTGAGTTCTTCGATAGCCTTGTAGATAACCGAATAGAGGCGGATGTCGATTTGCTCGCTCTCGGCCATCTTGCGCGCGGCCACGGAGGGACGCACTTGGAAACCGATGATAATGGCCTCGGAAGCCGAAGCCAACAGAACGTCGCTTTCGGTAATCTGACCCACCGACTTGTGAATCACATTCACCTGAACTTCGTTCGTGGAAAGTTTGAGCAACGAATCGGAAAGGGCTTCCACCGAACCGTCCACATCGGCTTTCACAATCACATTCAACTCCTTGAAATCGCCGATAGCGATGCGGCGGCCGATTTCGTCGAGCGTGATGTGCTTCTGCGTGCGCAGACCCAATTCGCGTTGCAACTGCATACGCTTGTTGGCGATTTCCTTGGCCTCCTTTTCATCGGTCATCATATTGAACACATCGCCGGGCTGGGGTGCGCCGTTCAAACCGAGCAACAGCACGGGCTGCGAAGGCCCGGCCTCTTTCACGGCCTGATTACGCTCGTTATACATAGCCTTGATACGTCCGTAGTTGTAGCCCGCAAGCACGAAATCACCCACCCTGATGCTACCGTCCTGCACCAAAATCTTGGCCACATAACCCCGGCCCTTGTCGAGCGAGGATTCGATAATCGTACCCTTGCCCCGTTTCTGCGGGTGCGCCTTGAGTTCGAGCATTTCGGCTTCGAGCAACACTTTTTCGAGCAAGGCGTCCACGCCCAAACCCGTCTTGGCCGAAATATCCTGACTTTGGATCTTTCCACCCCAATCTTCCACCAAAAGATTCATTTCGGCAAGTTCGCCCTTAATCTTTTCGGGGTCGGCGGCGGGTTTATCCACCTTATTGATAGCGAAAACAATAGGAACACCCGCGGCCTGTGCGTGGTTGATAGCCTCCACGGTCTGCGGCATGACGCGGTCGTCGGCGGCCACCACAATAATGGCGATGTCGGTCATCTTGGCACCACGGGCACGCATGGCGGTAAAGGCTTCGTGACCGGGGGTATCGAGGAAGGTAATCTTGCGTCCGTCTTCCAGCTGCACCTCGTAGGCACCGATATGCTGGGTGATACCGCCCGCTTCGCCCGCAATCACGTTGGTCTTGCGGATGTAGTCGAGCAAGGAGGTCTTACCGTGGTCCACGTGACCCATGACCGTAACGATAGGCGTGCGCGGTGTTTCCTCGCCCGCATCCTCATCGTCCTGACTTTCGAGTTCGTGAATTACATCGGCATCCACAAATTCCACCTTGAAACCGAAACCTTCGGCCAGAAGCGAGATGGGCTCCGCGCTCAGACGTTGGTTAATGGAAACGAAAAGACCCAACGACATACACGTGGAAATGATTTCCGTAACGGGCTTGTTCATCATCGTGGCCAATTCGCTCACGGTAACGAACTCGGTGACGCGGAGAGTGCGCTTTTCTATGTTCTCCTTTTCGATTTCCTGCTCGATGCGTTCCTTTTCTTTCTGCTTGTCCTTTATCCATTGGGCGCGGGTGGAGCGGGTCTTGTTGCCCGACGAATGCACGCGCGACATGGTTTCCTGCATCTTCTTCTTGATTTCCTCATCGCTCACCACCACAACCTTGTTGGCCTGTCCTTTCTTGCCGTTGTTGCGCTTGGCGGGGCGTCCCACGTCGGAACGCGACGCGAGATTGGGTTTGGAAAGATTCTGCGCGGATTTGTTGTTGTCGATACGCTTGCGGGGCGGTTTCACACCACCGGCCGAAGCGCCGCTCTTGGTGGTGGCCACGGGGCGGTGTCCGTTGCGGTCGTTTCTGCCGCCCGTATTCATCACCTTGGAAAGATCCACCACGCCCACCACGGTGGGGCCGCTTATCTTCTGATATTCGGTCTTGATGAAATTGTCTTCTTCGGCGCGCGGTTTAACGGACGGACCGTCGGCCTTGTCGGCGGGCTTGGGAGTATCTTCTATCTTGTTGACTTTCGTAATGGTTCCCTCTTCGGCTTTCACGGCCTTGCCCGCCATGGCCTGACGGAAGGTTTCGGAATCCATGGTATCCAAAATCTTGGGGCCCGTTACCTCGGCGTGAAGACCGAACACCTTGCTCTTTTCCTTTTCGGCAGGCGCGGCTTCTTTCTTTTCGGCAGGCTTCTCCTCTACCGCGGGAGCGGGTTTTTCTTCCGCTTGCGGGGCGGCGGTTTCCGCCTCCGGTTTCGGCTTCTCGGCTTCGGCTTTCACTTTCTCGGGCTTCTCCTCCTTCTCAGCCTTTTCCACCTTCTCCGTTTTCCCTGCTTTCTCCGCCTTGGCGGGTTTCTCCGCTTTTCCGGGCTTCTCGGATTTCTCCGTCTTTTCTTCCTTCGCGGGCTTTTCCGCCTTTTCCTTGACAGGTTCTTCGGGCTTCTCGGGCTTTTCTTCCGCAACGGGAACTTCCTTGGCGGGAGCCTCTTCCACGGCGGCAGCGGCCGCTTCGGGGGCGGCTTTCTGCTTGGTCTGCCGGGTCGTCTTGGTGCCCTTTATCGTGCCTCCGATTTCGGCGGTCTTGATGAAGAGTTCTTTGTTTTCGGTCGATTCGGCCGGTTCGTCCACTACGGCAACTTTCTCGGCGGGCTTCGCCTTTTCGGCTTCGGCCGCTGCCGCCGCGTTCTTCTTCGGCACGGACTCCAACTTAAGTTCCTGCGCCTTTTCCGAAATAGCCTTGTCGGACTGAAATTCCTTCAACACCAACATATATTGCTCTTCGGTGAGCTTGACGTTGGGGTTGGAGTCGATTTCAAATCCTTTCTTAGCCAGAAATTCGCGAACGTTTCCCGTTGCAACATTCACTTCTTTGGCGACTTTCGAAAGTCTGACCGCCTTGTTTTCTTCTGCCATTAAACTTTATTTTTTCTGCAGATAAGCGTCTGCAAGCGTATTCTTATTAATTTTCAAATTCAGCCTGAAGGATAGCGCGAACCTCGGCAATGGTTTCGTCCTCGAGGTCGGTGCGGCGCGCCAAGTCTTCGGGGTCTATCGCCAGCACATCGCGGGCGGTGTCGCAACCGATGCTCTTGAGGTGGTCGATAATCCATTGTTCGATTTCGTCGTTGAATTCCTGCAGGTCAACGTCCTCCTCGCTCAAGGTCTCCGCATCACGGAACACGTCGATGTCGTAGCCCGAAATGCGGCCGGCCAGCTTGATGTTGTAGCCGCCCTTGCCGATAGCCAGCGAAACCTGATCGGGCTTCATATATACCTCGGCCGTCTTCTCTTCTTCGTTAATCTTGATAGAAGTGATTTTGGCGGGGCTGAGGGCGCGGGTGATAAGCAACTCGATATTGGTGGTGTAGTTGATGACGTCGATGTTCTCGTTGCGCAACTCGCGCACGATTCCGTGAATACGGGCGCCCTTCATACCCACGCAGGCACCTACGGGGTCGATACGGTCGTCGTAGGATTCCACCAACACCTTGGCTCTCTCGCCCGGCTCGCGTTCGATGCGCTTGATGGTGATGAGACCGTCGAAGATTTCGGGCACCTCCTGTTCGAACAGGCGTTCGAGGAAAACGGGCGAAGTACGCGAAAGCACAATCACAGGCATATTGTTCTTCACATCCACCTTCAGCACCACCGCGCGCAGCGTATCGCCCTTGCGGTAGAAATCGGAGGGAATCTGCTCGCTCTTGGGCAAGAGCAGTTCCACGCCTTGATCGTCCAGCAACAGGATTTCCCGTTTCCATACCTGATAAACCTCACCGGTGATGATTTCGCCGATTCTTTCCTTATAGCGTTTGTAGACCACGTTGTGTTCGTAGTCTTGAATCTTGGCCACGAGGTTCTGACGGATAGAAAGGATTTCACGCCGTCCGAAATCGGTAATATGCACGGCCTCAGACACTTCTTCGCCCACTTCGAAGTCGGGTTCTATCTTGATGGCTTCCGAATAGGGGATTTCCAAAACGGGGTCCTGCACTTTGTCGTCTTCCACAATCACGCGGTTGCGCCAGATTTCCAAGTCTCCCTTGTCGATATTGACAATGATGTCGATGTTTGTGTCGGTTCCGTATTTCTTGATCAACATGGCGCGGAACACATCTTCCAAGATGCGCATCATGGTTTCGCGGTCGATGTTCTTCAAGTCTTTGAATTCGGAAAAACTTTCTACCAGATTCAGGTTTTCCATGGTATTTTTATTTGAATGAAATTACAATTTTGGTTTCTTTGATTTGTTCGTAGGTCAAGGTGTGCACGCGGGGTTCGGGGTTCTTCTTGGTGGGTTCCTCGCGCAAGGTAACGCTCTGTTCGTCGGCGCTCTCCAAGATGCCCTTGAGGGTTTCTCCGTTTCGGGTGGTGATTTTTACCTCGCGCCCCGTGTTCTTGATGTATTGACGGGCCACTTTGAGGGGCTGGTCGAGACCGGCCGAAGAAACGGTGAGTTCGAAATCCTCGGCGTCGCGGTCGAGGGCGGCCTCGATATGCCGGCTCACCTGCACGCAGGTGTCGATGTCCACGCCCTGCATACCGTCTATATGGACCTTGATTTCGTTTTTCGGCGAAACCGATACGCCCACCTCGAAAAGGTCGCTTCGGCCGCTCTCTTCGAGAAACGTCCGCAAAAGGTCGCTGATTTTTTTCTT
>CAMWVZ010000012.1 GCA_947177845.1 uncultured Bacteroidales bacterium
CTGGATGCTGCCTCTCTATCAACGCTGGTTCCATTGGGACGCGAATGCCAAGAATTCTAAGAGCCCCAAGAATTCCAAGCGCCCTAAGAATCTTAAGAAATCCCGCTCCTTCGTCACCGTCCTGCCCGCCTACGACTACGATATGCAAGCCATGTCCCTGAACGTGGCGGTTATGTTCTAAATCCTTGGATACATCACAGAAAAACACTATCTTCGCTTCATTTAATGCGGGATGCGTAAATGAGCCAATATGAACAGGAAAGCGGCCTATTGGATTGAGATGTGTGACTATGACTTGGATACGGCGCAAGCAATGTTTGATGCCGGACGGTATCTCTATGTGGGATTCCTTTGCCATTTAATCATAGAAAAAGCGCTTAAAGCATATTGGAGTAATGTGTTGGAAGATCCCCCGTTAAAGATACACAACCTTTCGAAGCTTGCAGAAAAGACGGGACTATCCCAAACAATGACAGATACCCAACTGGCTTTTATCGATACCTTGGAACCACTCAATATCGAAGCCCGTTATCCTTCGTATAAGGATAGACTCGCCAAAAGCCTTACTCCCGAGTATTGCCAAAGGTTAGTGCAAACCACAAAAGAATTGTTTCAATGGATCAAAGACAGGCTTTAGAATTGGCTCAAAGTTATAAGACTTTGGTGTCCGG
The DNA here is from genome assembly GCA_947177845.1 of uncultured Bacteroidales bacterium. Lineage (GTDB taxonomy): Bacteria > Bacteroidota > Bacteroidia > Bacteroidales > P3 > Pullibacteroides. The sequence goes on from CAMWVZ010000012.1 coordinate 672, forward strand.
AGTTCTGCCGGTAAAGGAGGTCTATCTGTATGGTTCTTATGCAAAAGGGAATCAGACGGAGAAAAGCGATATAGATATTGCCGTTGTGGTGGATAAACTCAGCGACAATTATTTTGAAGATACTCCTGTTTTATGGAGTTTGCGTCGAAAGATAAGTCTTCTTATCGAGCCGGTGCTTCTTACGGAAGATACGGATAATCCCCTCTATTACGATATTCTCAAAACGGGCGTGCGGGTTTAACTTCTTCGAATAAATGAAGTTCAGGTACGGATAAAACAATGTCCCTGAATGTGGCCGTGAGGTTCTAATATTTTTTTGCAACTTTAAAAATTGGGCTTAAATTTGTAGCGCATTACCGAAAGGTGGTGCGTTTTTTATAGAATAGCGTTTTGCTATTGAACTTGTAACAGAAAACTGCCAATTTTCAAAATACGACAAGTCTCAATGGGCACAAACGCCTGCGCTTAGCGTGGGTTGTGCTTATATGTCGTATGGGTATGGCAGTACCTCTGTTACTTTAAGCCAACACACGCTTTTTGTGTTTGTGTTGGCCTGAATGGAGGCACTATTGCACAAAACAAAAAAATAAGCACAGAAATGAAAAGAATCATTCTCTTGGCAGTGGCGGCCCTTTTGGCTATGCCCTGCATCGTTTCCGCCCAAAGCGCGAAAGAGGCTCGCGCTATCACGAAAGAACATAAAGTGATTTCGAAACTTTCTGAAAAAGAATTGAATGCAAAAGCTTCGAAAGCGGCAAGCAAGGAAGCTAAGAAATTGAAAAAAGAGGGGTGGACAGTCACTCCCGGAGATTTGCCTTTGGATAAACAATTGGATCGTTCTTACAAAATGCAATATGAATATGAAGAGGGCGGTTATCCCAAATATATCATGGCAGACGCTATGTCGACCGGAGAAAATTATGATGCGGCCAAAATGCAAGCTATAGAATTGGCCAAGATGAATTTGGCAAGTCAGATTCAATCGGAAATTACGGCTTTGGTGGAAAATACGGTGGCCAACCGTCAGTTGGGACAGGGGGAAGCGGCAAGCATCACCGAAACCGTGAACGCCAGCAAAAATCTTATTTCACAACGGTTAGGACGTGTATTACCGGTAATGGCTTGCTATCGGAACACCCGTAGCAAGAACAAAGAGGTTTTGGTCCGTTTGGCCTATAATAGTAAAATGGCATTGGAGTCGGCGAAACAAGTTGTTCGTGAACAATTGGAGGAAAAAGGCGTGAAACTCCATAACCAATTAGATGAAGTTCTTGGTTTTTAATAAATAGGTGCCCGCATTCTATTGCTAATGGTGTGTGGGCACCTTGTCTTTTTATTTTATGAAGCGTATTCTCTTCTTGCATCTTTTACTTCTATGTTTTGTCGGCAATGGGCAGACCATATCCCAAATCAAGGCCGACAAACGGTATATTTGGGCAGAGGCCACGGCGAGCAGTTTACGAAAGGCGGACGAGGAAGCCTTGCAGGATTTGATGAGCCAAATTTCTTACTCTATTTCCGCAGAGGGATATACACGCGTAAGCAGTAGACAAACAGGATATACCGCAACGGGAGGTATTGATTTCAATCAAATCATTAAAACCTATTCCATGGCTACCCTCAACAACACGAAGCGGATAGTTGAGGAAAGCAAGAATCGTAAGGGGGAAACGTTTGTAAAGGTGGTGCGCTTTGTTCTGAGAGATGAAATCGACCGCATTTTCGAGAGCCGGAAATCCAAAGCGGCAGAGTTTACCAAAATTGCGCACAAAGATCTGGAACGCATGGAAATAGGAAATGCGTTGCGGTATTACTATTGGGCATTGGCATTGGTGCAGTCGTTGCCTTATCCCGACAAGGCCGAAGTTCCCGACACGGAGGGAAAAACGCAAAAGGCCGATATCTATCTGCCTCGGTGTATCAACGATATATTTGCTTCATTACAAGCTGGGTTAGAGGGGAAAGAAGGAAAAAATACATACAGGATAGGATTCTTGTATAAGGGTAAGAAAGTGTCGTCTTTGGATTTTACCTACTTTGACGGAATGGATTGGTCGGTTACGACGGGCATTGTCGACGGAATGGGATTGGCGGAATTGCGCCCCGCCTATGAGCCTGAAGCTATAAAAATCCGTTACGAGTATCAGTATTTTGGGGAAGCGCAAGCGGACAAGGAGGTTCAGCAGGTATTGGATGCTGTGGCGGAAAAACATTTTCCGAAAGGAGAAACGCAAGTTTCGTTAAGGAAATCTCCTCCGGCGCAAACGGCTGCTACAAAAACGCTATCGCCTGATTTGTCAGAAAAAGAAAGAGCCGTCTATGAGAAAAAACTGGATTTGGTTCTATCCGCGATAAAGAAAACGAACTACACCGAGATAGAAAATCTGTTTACCAAAGAGGGATGGGATGTGTTTAACAGGCTTATTCATTATGGGAATGCGCGTATTATCAGCACACCCGTTGTCAAAATGGAAAAGATGGACGGGTATGTGTATGGCAGGGCTGTTCCCATGCAGTTTGCATTTAGCGGAAACCGAAAATTTTCCGAGAACGTGGTGTTTGTGTTTGATGCAAAGAGTTGTTTGATAGACAATGTACAATTTGGCCTTTCGCAGGTGGCGGAGGGGGATATCCTGTCGAATCCCGCGTGGAAATATGAGTCGAAATTAGTGTTGCGTAATTTTTTAGAAAATTATAAAACGGCATACGCACTCAAAAACATAGGTTATCTGGAGCAAGTTTTTGCCGATGATGCCTTGATTATAACCGGGAAAACGGTGATGAAGCGGGAAGGCAACGCAGAAACGGGATATCGCACCAATAAATATGTGGAACTGACTCAACAGGATAAGGTTTCCTATCTTAAACGACTGCGGCAGGTTTTTGCAGGTCAGGAGTTTATCAATATAAAGTTCGCCAACAACGAGGTGGTGAAGATGGGTAAGGGCGGCGAGATTTACGGCATACAAATTAAACAAGATTATTTTTCGGCTTCCTATGGCGATTCAGGATATCTGTTTGTCTTGGTGGATGTAAATAATCCGCATGAACCTATTATTCACGTAAGGGCGTGGCAGGAGGCTCCCGACCCGAAATGGGGTTTGATAGGCCCGGCAACTTTTTAAGGAGAACTAGATATGAAGCACTGGTTTGTTTTTCTGCTATCCTTTTTGTCGGTCTGTTTTGTGCAGGCGCAGGATATTTCTGTGGTTAAGTTTCAGAAATTGGAGAATGATTTGGATGCACGGGTAAACGCCCCCGTTTTAGACCAAAACGGACAGAAATGTGCTTTGTTGAAGGTGGTTACGATAGAAAAAGGCTTTACGTTCGATGTGGGACAGCTTGGTGTGGTGAAAACGCTTTACAAGCCGGCCGAAGTATGGGTATATGTACCCAAAGGGGTAAACAAGATAAAGATAACGCACCCGCAATTGGGGCAGATAAAGAGCGACGACGGCTATTACTGGTTTCCCTCAGGTGGCGTGGAGGAGGCCGTTTGCTATCGGTTGGAAATCACTACGGCAAGAGTAACTACAACGATAGAGGAACCAAAAGAAAGTTTGGGGTATTTGATTTTTACATCCGAACCAGCGGAGGCAAGAGTCTATATAACGGTTAATGGAGAGGAAAGAGATTGTGGTAAAACCCCTACAAATGGAGAGCTGCTTCCTTATGGAACGTATCGTTATAGGGTTTCTAAAAATATGTATCATCAAGCATCGGGAGAAATTAGTGTTAAAAATGGGCAGGAGAAAGAACACATTACCTTGCAACCGGCGTTCGGATATTTGGAGGTGAAAACGCAACCGTCAGGAGCTCAAATTATTATTGAAGGGCAAGACAAGGAGTACACCACACCTTACAAAGTGCAACTTTCGTCGGGTAAATACAAGGTTCGTTTGACAAAAAAACTTTATGGAACATCTGAATATGAGGTTACCGTAAGAGATAATCAAACTACTCCTCTGAACGCCACACTTAACCCTAAATTCGCTCATCTTGTGGTGAATACATTGGCTGGTGCCTCTGTTTATATTGACAAAAAATTTATGGGGAAAGGTCCTAAATATGAGGTGGATTTATTGGAAGGTTGGCATGACATAGAAGCGCAACTTGCCTCGCATAGAACCGTAAGAAAACAACTTGATATAATAGCCAAAAGGAACCAAGAGATTTCGCTTAATCCTACACCTATTTGGGGAACTTTGAATATAAAGCCGGGTTCTACCAATGATGCGACCATTTTTATTGATAACAAAGATTATGGTAAGGCACCTCAGGTGATTGATAAGATACTGGTAGGAAAACATACTGTCAAACTTGAGAAGGCTGGTTATGAACCTGTTGTTAAGGAGATAGAGATAAAGGAAGGGGAAATGTTTTCCTTTGAAGAAAAGATGGAAAACAAGCATATCCCTTTGACGGTATGGCCATCTTCTAATGTGGAGTTTCCTGCAAAAGGAGGCGTGAAAACATTGTATATAGCGCCTAGAGATGGATGGAAATTAGAGGAAGACGTAAAGACCTCGCTTTCGTGGCTGACAATTGAGAGAGGTGATGAATACATACGTGTGCAGGCAAAAAAGAACAAAACTGATTTATCTCGATTTGGCTCCTTCTTAATCAGTACAACAACGGAAAGGAAGCGGATTTTCATAGACCAACAAGGCGTAACCTCAAAGATAAAAAGTTCAAGGATAAAGCAAGAATGGGAAAAATTCTTTTATGGAGAGCTTAGTTGCCAAGTGGATTTTTGCAAACCTTTATTGTGGGGAATAGGCGCTTCAATAGGTACATATGGAGAAAAGCATATAAATTTTGAAGCGTTCGGGAGTTACTCCGGTCATTCGTCAATTGTCAATGCCCATGTTGGAGTAAAGACAGGCTATGGTTTGGAATTAGGTTCAAAAGGAGATCTTACGCCACAAATTGGATTGGGATGGAGATTGTTCGATAAAATTGATGACCCTGATGCTTATGAGAGGGGACTTTCAGATGCTCTTACATTAGACATATCCATTCGTTTATCCTTGGGTGGAAAATTTCGTTTTATTCTTGTACCAGAGTATAGTTTGGCTTTTTTAGCATCAAAGGGCTATTCTACTATTGTGCCTCAGATGTCATCAATGAAGGCTTGGAGAAATGGATTCGGATTGCGGTGTGGGTTGGCAATAACATGGTAGGCAATATCTGTTGTGAAGTCTTGAGAAGTCGGAAGAAAGGGTGGGACAATATTGTCAATCGAAAATTTGCAAGAAAAGTTTGCAATTTTAGTTTTCAATCGAAAATCTGCAAAAAAAAGTCTGTCGGATGGGCGGTGTGAGTCCTAAATGGAGGGGCTTGGGGATATTTCTCGCCGTGGTGTTTGTTAATTTTCTGCAAAGAAACTACTTTTGCAAGTTTGGCTTTGTGGGCCTGACGGCTTTAGGGTCGGGCGGGTTCCGTGGCCTTGCATTTAAAACGAATTAAACCAGTATTAACCTAAAATAAAATTACCCTTATGGCATCCATTAAGGTTTTGACCGTGAACCCCGGTTCCACATCCACCAAAATTGCTGTTTTTGTGGACGAACAGAATGTTTTTCAGAAGAACATCAAGCACAGTGCGGAAGAATTGGCTCCGTTTGAAAAGATTTCCGACCAGTTCGGTTTTCGTCGTGATATGATTCTGAATGTGTTGAAGGATGAAGCCAAGATGGATATCACCGAATTCGACTATATCGTGGGTCGCGGCGGTTTGATAAAGCCTGTTGAATCGGGTATTTATGAGGTGAACGAGGCCTTGAAGCAGGACTTGATTGCCGGTGTTTCGGGGCAGCATGCCAGCAACTTGGGCGGTTTGATTGCCGCCGATTTGGCCAAGATGACGAACGGAAAGGCCAAGGCCTATATCGCCGACCCTGTGGTGGTGGACGAGTTGGATGAGTTGGCGCGTTTGAGCGGTCACCCCGCTTTCCCGAAGATTTCCATTTTCCACGCCTTGAATCAGAAGGCTATCGCCCGTACCTACGCCAAGGAACACGGCAAGAAATACGAAGACTTGAACCTTATCGTGGTGCATTTGGGCGGCGGCATCAGCGTGGGTGCGCACAGCAAGGGTAGGGTAATCGACGTGGAGAACTGTCTGGACGGAAACGGGCCTTTCTCGCCCGAGCGCACGGGCAGCCTTCCGGTGCGTGCGTTGGTGGACGCTTGCTTCAGCGGCAAGTACACGCAGGCGCAGTTGCACAAGATGATTTGCGGACAGGGCGGTTTCGTGGCCTATTTGGGAACCAACGATGCCTATGAGGTGGAACAGCGTGTAAAGGCCGGCGACAAGAAGGCGGCTTTGGTGGAACAGGCTATGATTTATCAGATTGCCAAGGAAGTGGGCGGTGAAGCCACCGTGTTGAAAGGTCAGGTGGACGCCATTCTGGTGACCGGCGGTATCGCCCGCGGCAAGGATTTCGTGGAAGACCTCAAGAAACGTATCGCCTTTATCGCTCCCGTGTTCGTTTATCCGGGCGAAGACGAGATGAAGGCGTTGGCGATGAACGCCTATATGTTGCATAGGGGCGAAATCGAAGTGAAGAAATATATGTAGGATTGTAAGCAGCAGAGTATGATAGCCGAACAGTTATTCAAACCGAAATCGATTGTGGTGGTGGGGGCGTCGGACGACACTTCCAAACCCGGTGGAAAAATCGTGAAACATATTGTGGAAGGCGGGTTCGAAGGGCCTGTCTATACCGTCAATCCCAAGGCCGACACCATTCAGGGATTGCCGTGCTACCGCAATGTGCGCGATTTGCCGCAGGTAGATTTAGCGGTGATTGCTGTGGCCGCCAAGTTTGCGCCCGAAGCGGTGCAGGTGTTGACCGAAGAGAAGAACACCAAGGCGGTGGTTATCATTTCGGCGGGTTTCGGCGAAGAAGGGCATGAAGGCAAGGTGCTGGAAGACAAGATTGTGCAGTATTGCAACAAGGCGGGTGCCGCCCTGATAGGCCCCAACTGCACCGGTATGCTCACCAAGCATCACCACAGCATCTTTTCCACGCCTATTCCCGAATACGACCCGCAGGGCTGCGACTTCATCACCGGCAGCGGGGCTACGGGCGTGTTCATCCTCGAATCGGCGATACCGGCGGGGCTGCGCTTCGCCAACATCTTCGCCGTGGGCAACTCCGCGCAGTTGGGCGTGGAGGAGATTTTGGAACACTTGGACGAAACCTTCGACCCCGAGACGAGTTCGCACGTCAAGCTGCTGTATATCGAAAATATCCGCAATCCGCAGAAACTGCTCAAGCACGCCCGCTCGCTCATCAACAAGGGCTGCCGTATCGCGGCGGTGAAAGCCGGTTCTTCCGAAGCCGGAAGCCGCGCCGCCTCCTCGCATACGGGGGCTTTGGCCTCTTCGGACGTGGCGGTGGACGCCCTTTTCCGCAAGGCGGGCATCGTGCGTTGCTATGGCCGTCAGGATTTGATGACGGTGGCTTCCATTTTCCAACTGCCCGAGCTGAAAGGCAAGAACATCGCCATCATCACCCATGCCGGCGGGCCGGCGGTGATGCTTACCGACGCGCTTTCCAAAGCCGGTCTGAATATTCCCAAGATTGCCCCCGAAAAGGCGCAGAGCCTCAAGGAAAAGCTTTTCCCCGGCTCCTCGGTGGCCAATCCCATCGACTTCCTCGCTACGGGAACGGCCGAACACCTCGGCCTTATCATCGATGCCTGCAACAACGACTTCGACGAAATAGACGCCATGGTGGTGATTTTCGGCACGCCCGGCTTGGTGCGCATCTTCGATGTGTACCGCTTGCTGGACGAAAAGATGAAGACCTCCAAGAAGCCCATTTATCCCGTGCTTCCCGCCGTGGTTACGGCCAAGGAGGAGATTGATGAATTCTTGGGCAAGAACCATGTGAATTTCGCCGACGAGGTGATTTTCGGCTCCGCCTTGGGACGTGTCTATTATACGCCCAAGCCCGAAGACGACCGCATCAGCCTCGACGGGGTGGACAAGGCCGCTATCCGCCAGGTGATAGAACAGAATCCCGACGGCTATCTCGCTCCCGACCAAATACAGATTCTCTTGGATTCCTGCGGCGTTCCCCGTGCCGGAGAAGCGGTGGTGACCACGGCCGAAGACGCGGTTTCTTCCGCCGAAAAGTTGGGTTATCCCTTGGTGATGAAGGTGGTGGGCCCCGTGCATAAGTCGGATGTGGGCGGCGTGGTGCTCAATGTGAAGGATGCCGCCACGGTTCGTGCCGAGTTCGAGCGTATGATTAAAATTAAGGATACCACGGCCATTCTGATGCAGCCCATGCTTTCGGGTATGGAAATCTTTGCCGGCGTGAAGTACGAACCCAAGTTCGGCCATATGATTCTGTGCGGCTTGGGCGGTATCTTCATCGAGGTGCTCAAAGACGTCAAGTCGGGATTGGCGCCCATTACCGCGGCCACGGCCAAGACCATGATAGAAGGTCTGAAAGGCTACAAGATGCTGCAAGGCGTGCGTGGACAGGAGGGTGTGAACATCGAGGCTTTCGCCAAGGTGGTGGAATCGCTTTCCAAATTGGTGGCGGTGGCTCCCGAAATTCAGGAAATGGATATCAACCCGCTTTTGGGCAATGCCAAAGGCGTGGTGGCGGTGGATGCCCGTATCCGTATCGAGAAATAAAACTACAACGATGAAGCGTTTTGCCGGCGATGCCGTGGTGGGGCTGATATTTTTGGCCCTCTTTCTGCCTTTTTTCCTTTGCGAACCCCTCTATGCCGGCTACAAAAGTTTCAACGCCGCCCACGCAGTCTTGGCGGGAGGCATCAAATTCGCCGTCCTGTCTACCTTGGGCGAGATTATTGCGTTGCGTATCCGCACAAAAGGTTATGATTTAAAGGGTTTCGGCGTGTTGCCGCGTATGCTCGTATGGTTTTTCCTGGGTGCGTGGATTGTGATGGCGATGCGGATTTTCGGGAAAGGCGCTCCCGTGTTGGCCGATTATATCCTCAACACCGACGGCAAGGTAACGGCGGCCATGACTGCCGGTCTTTCTTGGTATAAATTCATCGGAGCCTTCTTCATATCCCTCATGCAGAACACCGCTTTCGCGCCCGTTTTCATGACCCTGCACAAAATCACCGACACCCATATCATGCAGGGCGGCGGCACGCTGGCCGGTTTCCTGAAACCTATCCATATGGGCGAAATCATGCAGGGAATAGATTGGAAACGGCAATGGTCTTTCGTGTTCAAGAAAACGATACCTTTCTTCTGGATTCCCGCGCATACCGTAACGTTCATGTTGCCGGGAGAATATCAGGTGCTTTTCGCCGCTTTCCTCGGCGTGGTGCTCGGCATCATCCTTGCCTTTGCCGCGCATAAATAAGCCGCGCCCTATTCGGCCTCTATCCAAGACACGTTTTCCTGCGCGCGGAGCCATGTGAGCTGCCGTTTGGCGTAGCGGCGGGTGTGGGTCTTGATGTCGGTGACGGCTTGTTCCAGAGAGATTTTTCCGTCGAAATAGTCGAAGAGTTCGCGGTAGCCTACGGTTTGCAGGGCGTTCAGTTCGCGGTGCGGATAGAGCGCCTTGGCTTCTTCGAGCAAGCCGCTTTGCATCATGAGATCTACGCGGAGGTTGATGCGATGATAGAGTTCTTCCTTGGGACGGTTGAGCACATGGCGTTCGATAGCGAAAGGTCGCTTCTTGCGCGGGTTGGTGCGTAGCGAAGAATAGGGTTTGCCCGTTGTGAGGCAGACTTCCAAAGCCCGCCGCAACCGCACCGAATTCTGCAAGTCGATTTTTTCGTAGAAGACAGGGTCGAGTTCCTTGAGCCTTTCCTGCAGGTAGCCTATGCCTTTTTCCTGCAATAAATCCTTGAGTTCCTGCCGCAGGGCGGGGGAAGGGTCGGGCAGTTCGTCGATGCCGTTGCAGACCGCATTCACATACAAGCCCGAACCGCCCGCCATAACCACCGTGTCGTAACGCGCGAAAAGCCGCTCCAACAACGCCAAGGCTTCTTCTTCGTAGCGCGAGACACTATAATATTCCTCCACGCTCTTGCAGGCGATGAAATGATGCGGCACCTCGGCCAATTCCGCTTCGGAGGGCCGCGCCACGCCTATATTGAGTTCGCGGTAGAACTGACGGGAGTCGGCGCTCACGATTTCCGTGCCGTAGCGCTTCGCCCACTGTATAGCCAGGGCGGTCTTGCCCACCGCCGTGGGCCCTTCCAGCACTTTGAGCACCTTATCGGCCATCGTCTTTCCTCCGTTTTTCAGGGGCGGGTTCCTTCAATCCCAATTCCTTCGCCACTTCCCGTATCAAAGCCCAGTTTTCCTCCACCGTATTGGCGATGTCGCCGTTGAGTACCGCATCCTTCACCCTCGTCTTGATGACGCCGATTTCCTTGCAGGGCGGCAGACCGTAATGCTCCATGATGTCGGTGCCCGACACCACCGGCTGCAAGTTGCGGATGTAGTCCTTCTCGGCCAATTCCCTCAACTTGTTTTCCACAATGACGAAATTGTTTTTGTAACGCGCCACCTTCTCGCGGTTCTTGGATGTGATGTCGGCACGCCCCAACGTCATGAGCGCGTCGATGTCCTCGCCCGCCTCGAAAGCCAGCCGCCGCACCGCCGAATCGGTCACGATGTCTTCGGCTAAAATAATGGGACGCAGATGCAGTTCCACCATTTTGCGGACAAAACGCATGTGTTCGTCCAAGGGCAGTTTGAATCGGCGGAAAATATCGGGCACCATTTTGCCGCCCACGAATTCGTGGCTGTGGAACGTCCAGCCGCGCACGGCATCGAAACGCTTGGTGCGGGGCTTGGCGATGTCGTGCAGGAGCGCCGCCCACCGCAGCCACAAATCGCCGTGCGCGTAGGCCACGTGGTCGAGCACTTCCAAGGTGTGTTCGAAATTGTCTTTGTGCGACTTGCCCTTTATGGTCTCCACGCCTTTGAGCGCGAGCATTTCGGGAAAGAACAGCCCCAGCAGACCGGCGGCGTCGAGCAGGCGCAAGCCGTAGGAAGGTTGGGGAGAGAGCAGAATCTTGTTGAATTCCTCGGTGATGCGTTCCGCCGACAAGGTTTTGATTTGCGCGGCGTTGCGCATGATAGCCTCGAAGGTGTCCGGCTCGATGTCGAAATATAATTGCGAGGCAAAACGCACGGCCCGCAACATGCGCAAGGGGTCTTCCTCGAAACTTTGGTCGGGGTCGCGGTGCGAGCGCACGCTGTGTGCCTCCAAATCCTCCAGTCCTCGGAACGGGTCGAGCAGTTCCCCGAAATTCCTGTCTGAGAGCGAAAGCGCCATGGCGTTGATGCTGAAGTCGCGGCGATGCTGGTCGTCTTGCAGGGTGCCTTCCGATACCTGCGGTTTGCGCGAGCCGGGCGTATAGGTTTCCTTGCGCGCGCCCACGAATTCGATTTCCATGCCGTCGTATTCGAATTTGCAGGTGCCGAATTGCTCGAATACCGCAAGATGCGGAGCCTCGCCGCCCTGCGAGGCGATTTCGGCACACACTTTGCGGGCAAAATCCACACCGTTGCCCAACACCACGCAATCGATATCGGAAGAGGGTCGGCGCAGTAGCAAATCACGGACATAACCGCCTACTACATAAACTTCTTCGTGCGTCTCTCCGGCTGTTTTCCGAATTATCCCGAACACGGGGGCGTTTAATTTTTCTTTCAGGTTCATGCCACTACATTAAGTTTTCTTTCGCTCGAACATTGCAAAAAAAAGAATAAAATTTTAATTTTGACGCGCATTTTTAGAAAGATACACCTATGGGGCTTTTTTCATTCATGAACAGAGATATCGCCATTGACCTCGGAACGGCCAATACGATAATCATATACAACGACAAAGTGGTGGTCGACGAACCGTCTATCATCGCTATCGACCGCAATACGGACAAGGTTTTGGCCGTGGGTAAGGAAGCCATGATGATGCAGGGCAAGACGCCCGACCACATCAAGACCATCCGTCCCATGAAAGACGGCGTGATTGCCGACTTTCAGGCCACCGAAAGCCTGATGCGCGAATTGATCAAGAAAATTCCCGCGCCCAAGAGCGTTTTCTCGCCGGCCTTGAAAATGGTCATCTGCATTCCCTCCGGCATCACCGAAGTGGAGGAACGCGCCGTGCGCGACTCGGCCGAACAGGCGGGTGCAAGGGAAGTGAAACTGATTCACGAACCTATGGCTGCCGCTATCGGTATCGGCTTGAATGTGCTCGAACCTCACGGCAACATGGTGGTGGACGTGGGCGGCGGCACCAGCGAAATCGCCGTTATCGCGTTGGGCGGTATCGTAAGCAACAAATCCATTCGCGTGGCGGGCGACGATTTCAATCAGGACATCAAGGAATACATGAGCAAGCGGCATAACATCAAAATCGGGGACTACACCGCCGAGCGCATCAAGATTGAGGTGGGTGCGGCCTTGCCCGAACTGGACAATCCGCCCGAGGATTTTGCCGTGCAGGGACGCGACGTGCTCACCGGCATTCCCAAGGAAATTGTGGTGAATTATGCCGAAATCGCACAGGCGCTCGACCGTTCGATTCTCAAGATCGAAGCGGCGGTGTTGAGTGCGTTGGAAATGACGCCTCCCGAACTTTCGGCCGATATTTTCAAGACCGGTATCTATCTGGCCGGTGGCGGGTCGTTGCTCCGGGGCTTGGACAAGCGTTTCGCGGCCAAGACCAAACTGCCCGTGCACCTTGCCGAAGATCCCTTGCGTGCCGTGGCGCGCGGCACCGGCATCGCCCTCAAGAACTACGACAAATTCACGTTCCTCATTAAGTGAAAAACATACGGCTTTGGCTTAAGCGGAACCTCTATGTAGTGTTGTTTCTGCTGTTGGAGTTTTTCTCGGTGGGAGTTTTCTTCCGCTATCACCCTATGCAGGAATCGGGTTTCTTCAGTTTCTGCACGGGTATCAAGGGCCGTTGTGCCGCCGTATTCGGAGGCGAGCACAGCCGCAGGGCATTGCGCGAGGAAAACGAACGCTTGCAGGCCGAGAACGCCGCTTTGCGCGCCACGGTGGAATCTTCTTATTTCAGCACCTCTCATCTTGTGGATTCGGTGTGCAACGACACGCTCTACCAACAGATGTACACCTATATCGTGGCGAATGTGATTCACGCCACCTTCGCACCCAAAGACAACTATGTGATGCTGGACGCGGGCTCGTCCGACGGCGTGGCTCCCGGCATGGCGGTATTCTCGCCCTTGGGCATCGTGGGTATCGTGAACCGGGTTTCGCCTCATTTCTCCTCGGTGATTTCGGTACTGCACAGTCAAAGCATGGTGAGCGTGAGCTTGGCTTCGTCGGGCTATTCCGGCTCGCTTCTGTGGAAGGGCGGCCGCTACGATGCGGCGGAGTTGGTGGACGTACCGGCGCATATCAAAGTGGAAATCGGTGAACGGGTAGTGACCAGCGGCCTTTCGTCGGTCTATCCCGGCGGTCTTCCCGTAGGTTGTGTATCGGGCATCGCCTCGAAAGAGGGAGAGGAATTCTATCGCCTCAACATCCGTCTCAGCGAGCCATACGCAAGCTTGGACAAGGTGTATGTGGTGAAAAACCTTTATAAAGACGAACAGGATTTATGCAGACTTCCTTCTGGAAAAATATAATACGGCTCGCGTTCTTGCTCTTGTTGCAGACCTTGGTGCTGGAACATATTTCCTGGCCGGGCAACCTGCATCTGCTCGTCTATCCGATAGCCTTGATTCTGCTGCCCATGCAGCTGCCCAACGTGGCCTTGATTCTGCTGGCTTTCGGCTATGGCTGGCTGGTGGATATCTGTTGCGGCACCCCGGGGCTGAATGCGGCTTCGGCGGTGTTCATGATGTTTTGCCGGATTGTTTATTTCAAGGTGAATGATGTGCGGGATATTCTGCACGACAGCGAGTTGCAGGGTTCTCCGCTGCCGTCCAACTTAGGGTGGGGCGGTTTTGCGGTCTATGCGGCCTGGATGGTGGCGGCCTTTCACATCTTCTACTTTATGTTGCAGGCGGGCAGTTTCCACCATTTCCCCTACACCCTCTTCCTGACGGCGGGCAGCGGCCTGTTGTGCTACCTCGCCCAGCTTTTGGTGGTGTGGATGTTCGCCAAAAAGGGGAATACAAGGTAATTTCGTATCTTCGCGGCTGGTTCGCGGTTGGTTTGTGGCCGACGCGGAAATAAAATTTGAATTATGAGACCTGATTACAAGCATGTAGATATACGGAAAGGCGCGGCTTCGAAGCCTTCGGAAACGAAGACCGCGGCTTCCAAAAAGGGGGAGGCCGGACTTTGGAACACCCCCGAGCAGATACCCGTAAAACCGTTTTACGTTCGCGAAGACTTGCAGGACATGGAACATCTGAACTATGCCGCAGGTCTTCCGCCGTTTTTGAGAGGCCCTTACAGCACCATGTATACCCAGCGTCCGTGGACCATCCGCCAATATGCGGGTTTCTCCACGGCCGAGGAGTCCAACGCCTTCTACCGCCGCAATCTGGCGGCCGGGCAAAAGGGCTTGAGCATCGCTTTCGACTTGGCCACGCACCGGGGCTATGATTCCGATAACGAAAGAGTTGTGGGCGACGTGGGCAAGGCCGGGGTGGCGGTCGACTCCATTCTCGACATGGAGATTCTTTTCGACCAGATTCCCTTGGACAAGATGTCGGTGTCTATGACCATGAACGGCGCGGTGCTGCCGATTTTGGCGTTCTATATCGTGGCGGCCGAGGAACAGGGCGTGAAAATGGAGCAGTTGAGCGGCACCATTCAGAACGATATCCTCAAGGAATTCATGGTGCGCAACACCTATATCTATCCGCCCAAGCCTTCGATGAAGATTATCGCGGACATCTTCGCATTCACCTCCAAGAATATGCCCAAATTCAACTCTATCAGTATTTCGGGCTACCATATTCAGGAGGCGGGCGCTTCGGCGGACATCGAGCTGGCCTATACCTTGGCCGACGGCTTGGAATATATCCGTGCGGGTATCAACGCGGGCATGAGCATCGACGATTTCGCACCCCGTCTGTCGTTCTTCTGGGGCGTGGGCATGAACCACTTTATGGAAATCGCCAAGATGCGCGCGGCGCGTATGTTGTGGGCGAAGTTGGTGAAGCAGTTCAACCCCAAGAATCCCAAGTCGATGAGTCTGCGTACCCACTCGCAGACTTCGGGCTGGTCGCTTACCGAACAAGACCCCTTCAACAACGTGGCCCGTACCTGTGTGGAAGCCATGGGTGCGGCCTTGGGACATACCCAGTCGTTGCACACCAACGCCTTGGACGAAGCTATCGCGCTGCCTACCGACTTTTCGGCGCGTATCG
>CAMWVZ010000013.1 GCA_947177845.1 uncultured Bacteroidales bacterium
CCCGAATCTTGAGGATCATGGCCTGTTGGCCTTCGGATAATTCGTTTAATGTCATAGGTATTATTTTTCCTTGCAAAGAAACGTGCTATTCCCTGCAAGGCAGTTGCAAAGTTACAACAGACCGCTATAACGGTAAATACCTATTTGTAGGTATTACTTCCACGCCCATGTGGCGAGCATGGTGTCGATGTCGGTTTTGAGAAACTCTATCAGAGGTGCCAGAGAATCGTTGTTCGGTGTGGTGGCGAACGACAGGGAGCCCCGCACGAAATGGCGGTTGCTGTCGGTTAGGTAGAATTGATAGGGTGAAGCCACATCGCGCCCTTTTATATGGTAGAGATAGCCGAAACGGTGCTTTTCGGGTTCGTAAATCTCGCGCTCGTCCACGCCCGTGGCCTTGGTCATATGTCTTTGAATGAAAAAGAGCGTGCTCGTTATACACGAATCCAAATTCGGTTTCCGAACATAGCTCAGATATATCTTGGCATTGAGCGAGGGCACGCAAATGTCGATCCACTGCGTGTTGGCGTATTCCTGCTTCACCGGCACGGCCTGCACCGAAGCATACACCGGCAGACGGAAGGCAAAGCCGTAGGCCACGCTGTCGAAATCGCGGTATTGTTTCTGCGGCACGGCGATACGCATATACGCCTTAGGCTTGGGCACATAATCGTTCTTGCACGACACGCAGAAAACTACGATACCCAACACTGCAAGCACATAAAAAACCGCAAGATTTCTACTCGTCGTCTTCATTTTTCCTTCTGTTCATGCGGATGCGCGTGATACGGTTGTTTCCGATAGACTCCACCGTAAACACATAGTCTTTGAAAGCCACCTTCATGCCCTTGGGCGGAAAATATCCCACCTGCTCCAAAATCAAACCCGCCAACGACTCGTAGTCGCCGTCCTCGATGTCGAAATAATCGTCTTCCACCTCCAACACCTTGCACAAATCGTGAATCGGCATACGCCCGTCGAACAGGTAGGTGTCGCGGTTCAATTTCTGATAGAACTTATCTTCGTCCCAAGCGTCCGATTCGTCGTTGATTTCGCCCACCACCTCTTCTATAATGTCTTCCATAGTGATGATGCCGCTCGTTCCGCCATATTCGTCCACCACCACCGCCATGTGGCGGCGCTTTTCCTTAAACTCGCGCAGAAGCGTGTCGATGGTTTGCGTCTCGCGCACGAAAATGGCGGGGCGCAGCAGTTCCTGCCACTTGAAATCTTTTTGCAGACGGTCTAACCGCAAAATCAAATCTTTGATGAAAAACACGCCCACGATATGATCCAAATCATTCTCATAGACGGGCATACGCGAATACTCACGCTCGTGAATCACCCGCAACACCTCCTCGAAAGAATCGTTTATCGAAAGCGCCACCACGTCTACGCGCGGCCTCATGATTTCGCACACTTCGATTTTGGAAAACTCCGCAGGATGAACAAGTTCGCTCATTATTACTTGTTGTTATAGGTATTCATGGTGATTTCGAGCCCCGCACAGGCAAAACTCTTTATCATCTCGCAGGCAATCTCCAATTTGGGCTCCACAAGCGCCAAATCCTGCGGCGTGAATTTGCCCAGCACATAGTCTATCTGACGGCCTTTCGAAAAATTGCTTCCTATGCCGAACCTCAGACGCGGATAGGCCTGTGTTCCCAACAAAGCTTCGATATTGCCCAAACCGTTGTGTCCGCCCGCGCTTCCGCCTTTCTTCATGCGCAACCGACCGGGTTCCAGAGCGAGGTCGTCCACCACCACTAAGCAGCGTTCCACGGGTATCTTCTCCTGCTCGAGCCAATAGCGCACCGCCTTGCCGCTATCGTTCATATAGGTAGTGGGCTTGATGAGCTCCAAAAGATGTCCCTTGCACTTGGCTTCCGCCCAATAGGCATAACGGTCCATGGAGAACTTCACCCCGCATTCGTCGGCCAATTTGTCGAGCACCATAAAACCTGCATTGTGGCGGGTGCCTTCGTAGTCGGCGCCGATGTTTCCCAATCCTACTATCAAGAACTTCATAACAATAGCCTCTTAGTATGCCTTGGCGAAAATAACACGGTGATGCGAGGGAGCGCCCGTATAGACGCACTTGCCCTCTTCGGGCTCGATGTCGAACGGAATGGCGCGGATAGTGGCCTTGGTTTCCTCCTTAATCTTGATTTCGGTTTCGGTGGTGCCGTCCCAATGCGCCAGAATAAACTTGCCCTGCTCTATCTTTTCCTTGAACTCTTCCCACGTGTCTACCTTTATCGTATTGTCCAAGCGGTGTTTAAGGGCGCGGTCGAACAGATTTTTCTGAATTTCGTCGAGCAAGGCGGGCACCAAGGTTTCTATTTCGGCCTGTTGATGAATGGTTTTCTCGAGCGTGTCGCGACGGCAAATCTCGGCCGTGCCGTTTTCCATATCGCGGGGGCCGATAGCGATACGCACGGGCACACCCTTGAATTCGTATTCGTTGAATTTCCAACCCGGCTTCTGCTTGTCGTCGTCATCGTATTTCACGCTGATTCCCTTGGCCTGCAAAGCGGCCTTGATTTTGAGAGCCGCTTCGGAAATCTGCGCCAACTGCTCCTGATTTTTATAAATAGGCACAATCGCCACTTGGATAGGCGCCAGCTTGGGAGGCAACACCAAACCGTGGTCGTCGGAATGGGTCATGATCAAGGCGCCCATCAGACGGGTGGAAACGCCCCACGAAGTAGCCCATACATATTCCAACTTATTCTCTTTGTTGAGGAAAGTAACCTCGAAGGCCTTGGCGAAATTCTGCCCCAAGAAGTGCGACGTGCCGGCCTGCAAAGCCTTTCCGTCTTGCATCATGGCCTCTATGCAATAGGTCTCGATAGCCCCGGCGAAACGCTCGTTGGCGGTCTTGGTGCCTGTGATGACGGGCATGGCCATATAGTTTTCGGCAAAATCGGCATATACATCCAACATCTTGCGGGCCTCGGCCTGCGCTTCCTCGCGCGTGGCGTGGGCGGTGTGCCCTTCCTGCCACAGAAATTCGGCGGTACGCAAAAACAGACGGGTGCGCATTTCCCAACGCACCACATTCGCCCATTGGTTCACCAAAATAGGCAAATCGCGGTAAGACTGAATCCAGCCTTTATAGGTGTTCCAGATAATGGTTTCGGAAGTGGGACGCACGATGAGTTCTTCCTCCAACTTGGCGGCGGGGTCCACGCTCACGCCCTTGCCGTCGGGGTTGGCCTTGAGGCGGTAGTGGGTCACCACCGCGCATTCCTTGGCGAAACCCTCCACGTGGTCGGCTTCGCGGCTGAAAAACGATTTCGGTATAAACAGCGGAAAATAAGCGTTTTGATGCCCCGTTTCCTTAAACATACGGTCTAACGAAGCCTGCATCTTTTCCCAAATGGCATATCCGTAGGGCTTGATGACCATACATCCGCGCACCGCCGACTGTTCGGCCAAATCGGCACGGGTTACCAATTCGTTGTACCACTCCGAATAATTCTCGGCACGGGTAGAAAAATCTTTTGCCATATATCTATATAATTATTTCTATTTTAGTGTCTTGAGATAAATTGAAGCAGTTTGGCACGGTTCTTGCAATAAAAACACTTCGCCGCTTTTGCGGAAACGGGTTGTCCGAATCTCAAAACGGTGCAAAAATACAAAAAGTCGAGGGCAGAGGCAATTGAAAGCTCGCTTTCAAGTTGACTATGCCGGGACGATGTATTTTCAACGGAGTTAAAAGTACTTTAAAATTATGAAACGATTACTGCTTCCTTTTGCGTTGTCCTTGCTCGTAACTTCGTGCGGAACCACTTTTATGGTGGCGGCCGACGATATGTACGGCTCGGTTCCCAGCCGCGAGCAGGAAAGAGCCTACGACCGGGCTTCGTCTCCGTCGTACACGGCTCCGCAGGAATATTCCTCGCAATATGCGCAGAATTATTCCGTACAGAATTCCGTCGATACGTTCAACTACGACGATTACTACGACTACGAGTACACCTCGCGTCTGCGCCGTTTCCACAACGACGATTACGTTTCGGACGATTATTATTCGGATTATTATACCAATTCATATTGGTACGACAGGGATCCGTATTACTACGGCACCAGCATTTATTTAGGCTACGACTGGTGGTATCCCTCCTTCTCGTTCTACTACCGTCCCGGTTGGTATGTCGATTGGAATTGGGGCTGGCGGTATGGTTGGAGCGGCTATTACAGCTACGGCTACCCGTATTACGACTGGCGGTGGGGCTGGAGGGGCAGTTCGTATTCGTGGGGTTGGCACGACGGCTATTGGAGCGGCTACCGCGACGGGCTCTACGACCGTTATTGGGGCGACCGTTTCCACGACTATTGCTATAACCCCTACGACCGCAACACCTATCATCAAAGTCAATACGGCAGACGCATCAGCGGCGGCAGTTCCGTCAACCGCCCCGTGGTGGCGGGGAGCGGTAGCCGCATACAGGGTTCGGTGGCGCAAGGCACAGCTTCGTCCGCTTCTACCACGGCGGCCCGTAGAGTAGCAAATTCTTCTTTCGCAGAACGTTATGAGAATGCAGTGAGCAAAAGTTCTACGGTCCGCACTGCCGAAACCTCGCGGCCCTCGGCCATGATAGACAGGGTTTCGTCCCGTTTGAGCGGCAAGCAGGTTTCCGCTTCGTCGACCGTGAGACCGGCGGTGAGCAACCGTCCGGCGCAAAGCACGCCCGCTGCACGGCCCGTACAGAACACCACGACCCGCACCGTACAGAGTACCACAACCCGCACCGTGCAAAGCACCACGGCACGCCCCGCACAGGATGATTACCGTCCCGTACAGAGCACCACAACCCGCCCCGTACAGGGCAGTCAGACACGCCCAGCACAGAGCGGACAAGCCCGCCCTGCCACCAACTACCAGCGTCCTGTCTACAACAATAGCAGCCGCAACACCTCATCCTACACCAGCCCCCGCTACAACACCCCTTCTTCGGTCCGCAGCAGTCAAAGCGCGCCGGCAAGAAGTTCGTCCGTGCGTACATCGAGTTCTTCGAGCTCCTCGTACCCGTCGAGTTCTTCAGTATCGCGCCCGTCGAGTTCTTCGAGCTCTTCGGTATCGCGCTCCTCGGGTTCTTCGAGCAGTTCGGGCGGCTCCTCCGGCAGCTCCTCGGGCAGTAGAAGAAGATAAAATCACACTAAAAACCATTCACCATGAAACGATTTGCAAATTATATACTTACAAGTGTCTTTCTTTTGGCGGCAGGTGCAGGCATAAAAACGCAGGCACAGAACGATGCCGATTTATTGCGCTTCTCGATGACAAACCCCATAGGTACCTCGCGGTTCAACGCTATGGGCGGGGCTTTCGGAGCCCTCGGCGCCAATTTCAGTTCGCTCAGCACCAACCCCGCCGGCATAGGCCTCTACACCCGTCACGAAATCTCGCTCACGGGCGGATTGCTTTCGTTCTCGGCTATCGGCAACTACTACGGAGAAAACACCGAAATGGACAATATGCGGGTTACCGTTCCGCAGGGCGGCGGCATTTTCGAAGTCTACAATAATAAAAAGAGTGAGGGAGGACTGCGGCGCTTGCAGTTCGGTTTCGGCGCCAACCGCCTCAAGGACTTCAACTCCTGCTCCTATATAAAGGGCATCAACACGCAGTCGTCGTATATGGATTATGTAACGGCGGTGAGCGACGGCTACGATTTCGGCGGCAGGGATGAAAACCTCGCCCACGTGGGAAATCTTGCCTATCAAACAGGTTTAATGGATCCTACGGATACCACGTATCAACATTACATTTCCTTTCTCGGCCCCGGCCTCGAGCAGAAACACATCCTGCAGGAAAGAGGCAATATCTCCGAACTTGTTTTCTCGTTCGGCGGCAATGTATCCGATAAATTCTATTTCGGACTCACCCTCGGCGTGCCTATCGTAAACTACAAACAGGTATCGATTATAGAAGAAACTAACTTGAACGAAATCGAATCCATCTACATTCCCGACGGCTTGGAATATTTCGATTCCTATCGGCTCAAACAAGACCTCAGACAGACAGGTTCGGGTATCAACCTTAAATTAGGCTTGATTTACAAACCTTTTGATTTCTTCCGTGTAGGCTTGGCCTTTCACACCCCCACCTACTACAATCTTAAGGAACGTTCGACGGTGAGCATGAACACCGAAATGTCGTATGTAATCGACGGAACCTCTCTGCCCAACTCCAACGTTTACAGCTACGACGATGTCCGTTACTCGCTTTCCACGCCCGCCAAGGGAATTTTAAGCTTGGGCTTTCTGATTCAGAATTTCGGCGCGGTGAGTGTGGAAGGCGAATTGATTAACTATCAGGGAATGCGTTTCGATACGGATGACTTGGACGAACAGAGTTATATGCGGGATGTGGTGCTCAAAAGCTATAAAATGGCAGGTGTTTTGCGGGTGGGGACCGAATGGAAGGTGGGTATCGTGAGCCTGCGCGCGGGTTATATCTGGCAATCCTGTCCTTATAGAAACGAAGAATTGCGCAGACAATGGTTCGACCATACTATCACCGCCGGTATCGGCTTGGCGTTGGGTCGCCACTGCACCCTCGACTTCGCCTTTATGGGCAATTTCGGGAAACGCACCGACGATTTCTATTATTTGGTTGACCAAAACAACAATCCTTTGGTGCAGCCCGGCAAAATCAACTTTGCCAAATACCTGTACACCCTCGGATTCAGTTCCCGATTTTAGGGGACGGGGCTGAGCCAAGGGCTGAGCCAACAAAAAAGGCCGCGAAGAAAATTCTTCGCGGCCTTTTTTATATCCTCTTGAAAAGAGACTACTTTTTCTCTTCGGCAGGAGCAGGAGCAGCCTCAGCCTCGGCAGCGGGAGCCGCAGCCGCAACCGCGTTACGGGTGGTCTTAACCGACACAACCGCAGAAGACTGGTCGTTGAGAATCTTGTATTTTTCGTTGGCCAAGTCCTTCACCTTGATTTCGTCCAAAATTTCCATTTTGGTAACGTCCACCGTGATGTTTTCGGGCATATCGGCGGGCAAGGCGCGAACACGGAGCTTACGCATACTCTTCACCAACTTACCGCCCTTGAGCACACCGGCGGCGTTGCCTTGCGTATAGAAAGGCACCATCATGGTAATGGGGCGGTCGTCGCGCAATTCGAAGAAATCCACGTGCAGAAGCGTGTCCTTTACCTTGTGGAATTGAGCTTCCTGCGGAATGGACATGATTTTCTTGCCATTGAGGTCGAGTTCGACAAAGCAAACTTCGGGGGTGGTGAACAAAGCCATCAAATCGCGGTCGGAAGCCGAGAAGTGAATTTGTTCCTTTCCTCCGTAAACCACACAGGGAATCTGCCCCTGCTGACGGAGAATGTTTGCATCTTTTTTCCCTACGTTCTCTCTGGGAGAACCGCTAATAGATACAGTCTTCATGGTTGTTTTATTTTTTGTTTAGCCCTCCGCAGCCTAAAAATCGGCGCAAAAGGGCGGCAAAGGTACGTTAATTCGTAAACTTATACAAACTTGAGAGGCTTTCGCACGATTCCACGCGACGAATCACCTCCGCCAAAAGTTTGGACGAAGAAATCACCCTGATTTTGTTGGAGGGACGCGAAAGAGGAATGGTATCACTCACAATCAATTCAATAAGGTCTGATTTTTCGATACGGTCGATAGCGTTGCCCGAAAGCACGGGGTGGGTGATAATGGCCCGCACGCTCTTGGCGCCATGCTCCAGAATGAGGTTGGCGGCCTTGAGCAAAGTGTTGCCCGTGTCGATGATGTCGTCTAAAAGCACCACGTTCTTGCCTTCCACATCGCCGATAAGTTCCATTTTGTCAACCACATTGGGTTTACTGCGCTGTTTGTAGCAAATGGCGAAGCCCGTGCCAAAAATCTTGGCGTACATGCTGGCCCGGCGGGTACCTCCCGTGTCGGGCGAGGCGAACATCATGTTGTCGAGGTTGAGCGAACGCAGGTAGGGCACAAAGAAAGACGACGACTGCAAGTGATCCACGGGGGTTTCAAAGAAACCTTGAATTTGGTCGGCGTGGAGGTCTATGGTGATGATGCGCGACACCCCGGCGGCGGTGAGCAGGTTGGCCACCAACTTGGCCGTAATGGGCACACGGGGCTTGTCCTTGCGGTCCTGACGCGCACAACCGAAATAGGGCATCACGGCCACTATCGAACGCGCCGAGGCCCGGCGGGCGGCATCCACCATCATCAACAATTCGAAAAGGTTTTCGCAAGGAGGGAAAGTAGATTGAATGATAAAGACATCGCTTCCTCGAACATTGTCTTCGTAGGAGGTACGGAACTCTCCGTCGGAAAAGGTGGCCACGTCCGACAGCCCAAGAGGGGAGCCGTACTCTTCGGCGATTTTGTCCGCCAGATAGCGGGTTTCGCGTCCGGAAAAGATCTTTACATTCGCTTTGGTTTCCATAGTGATTGGTTTTGAAACGCACGCAAAAGTAGTGGTTTGCCTCTTGGGTTGCAAATAAAATTTTTGATTTGCGTAAATTTGCGAGTTTGCGCGGGGGAAATCCCCTGCACCGTAAAAGTCGATACGGCATGAAAAAACATGTAGATTTTTTAATTATCGGAACCGGAATCGCGGGTTTGAGTTATGCCTTGAAAGTGGCTTCGCACGGAAGCGTGTGCATCATCACCAAATCCAAACCCGATGAATCGTCGACAGCCTTGGCACAAGGCGGCATCGCCACGGTAATGGACGCGCTCGACTCGCACGAAGACCATATCCGCGACACGCTCATTGCCGGCGACGGGCTCTGCGACGAAGAAGTGGTGCGTTTCACCATTAACGAATCGAACGACCGTATTAAGGAATTGATTGAACAGGGCGCGGTTTTCGACAGGAAACAGAGCGGGGAATTCGACCTCGGACGCGAGGGAGGCCACTCGGCGCACCGCATCCTGCACTACAAAGACCAGACGGGGGCGGAGATAGAACGCGCCCTCTTGAAAGCCGTCAAGGATCATCCTTCTATCGAACTGCTTGAGAATTATTTTGCTATCGACATCATCACCCAGCACCACTTGGGCATGGAGGTAACGCGCCGCACGCCCGATATAAAATGCTTCGGGGCGTATGTGCTGAATCCTCACACCAACAAGATAGACACTATTTTAGCTAAGTCCACCATGTTGGCCACGGGCGGCAACGGCAATGTGTACAACACCACTACTAATCCCGTGGTGGCCACGGGCGACGGGGTGGCGATGGTCTACCGCGCCAAAGGGCAGGTAAAGAACATGGAGTTCATTCAGTTCCACCCCACGGGGCTTTACAACCCCTCCGAGCGGCCTTGTTTCCTTATTTCGGAAGCCGTGCGGGGCGCGGGCGCGAAACTCTGCACCATCAAGGGCGACTATTTCATGTCCCGCTACGATAAACGTCTGGAATTGGCCCCGCGCGACGTGGTGGCCCGCGCCGTAGACAGCGAGATGAAAATAACCGGCGACGACCATGTGTATTTGGACTGCCGCCCCATTTCCAAAGACGAGATTTTCAATCACTTCCCCAATATCTACGCCAAATGCCTCTCGATAGGCGTAGACATCACCAAAGACCTTTTGCCCGTGGTGCCCGTGGCGCATTACAGCTGCGGAGGCATCGTGGTGGACGAAAACGCCTGCACGAGCATCCGGAACCTCTACGCTTCGGGCGAGTGTTCCTGCACGGGTCTGCACGGCGCCAACCGCTTGGCTTCCAATTCACTCTTGGAGGCCTTGGTATTCTCGCACCGCGCCGCCCAGCACGCCATAGCCCACCTTGCGGAAGCTGAATTCTGCGAGAACGTACCCGATTGGGACGACGAAGGCATGGTGTTGAACGAAGAGATGATTCTCATCACCCAAAGTCTGAAAGAGGTGCAGAGCATCATGTCGAACTATGTGGGCATCGTCCGCTCGAACCTGCGTTTGAAACGCGCTTGGGACCGTCTGGACATCATCTACAAGGAAACCGAAGACCTCTACCATAAGTCTGTGCACTCGGTGAAACTGGCCGAATTGCGCAACCTCATCAATATCGGCTACCTGATTATCAAGATGTCTATGGAGCGCAAGGAAAACTGCGGTCTGTATTACAATCTCGACAACATTAAGAAATAAAACCTGCACATGCTTTTCAGGCGTTCTTTCTTCTTTCACTACCTCTCGCCCTACACGGGGCAGCTGGTTGTCAATGTGTTGTTAAGAACGCTTTCGGCGGTGTTCACCACGATACTGGTGTTTTCGGTGGCCCCCCTGCTCTCCCTGCTTTTCGGCACGGCAGGCGGCTTGGAAACCGTAACCGGCTCGGGCAATTCGGCGGTGAACGCACTCATGGACGTGTTGGAAAGCTGGGTGACGTTTTCTATCGCGCACAACGGAAAAACCGCCACGTTGGTATGGGTGGTGTCCGCCCTTTTCCTCGCCTATTTCCTCAAGGATCTTTGCGCCTATCTGGGGCTTTATTGGTTCACCCCTATCCGCAACAAAATGGTGGCGACCCTTCGCAAAGACCTTTATCATCAATACCTGATACTGCCGCTTTCGTTCTACGCCAAGGCGCAGAAAGGCGATTTGCTCTCGCGCATCAGCCACAACACGCAAGACGTGGACAATCAGATGCTCAACCAAATACAACAGGTTTTGGTCGATGTCATCACCCTCCTCTTTTTGGTGGCGATGCTCTTCTTCATCAGCGTGCCCCTCACGGTTTTCATTCTCATCCTCATCCCTATCATCGGCGGCATCACAAGTTTCGTATCGCGTTCCCTGCGGCGCAAAAGCAAGGCCTTGCAGGATTCGGTCGGCAGGATTTCGGCGCAAACCACGCAGAGTTTGGAAGGTGTGAAGACTATCCGCAGCTATAACGCCACCGAAGATGCCGTAAATCGCTTTAAGAAAGAGAATGCCGTATTCTACCGGTATCACCGTCATGTAGGCTACCGCACCTCGGTGGCCTCTCCCCTGAACGATATTTTGGGAACGTCGGCGGTGGTGGCGGCGCTGATGATGGGAGGCTGGCTGATTTTGCACGAAAGGAGCCTGCGTCCCGAAGTCTTCATCATCTATCTGCTCACCCTCATTCAAATTCTGCCCTCTTCTAAAAACATCATCACCGCCTATTTCACTTTCCGCTCGGGCAAAGGTTCGCTGGATAGAATCAAGGAAATTTTGCGTGCCGATGAAGTGGTGGTGGAAAAACGCGATGCAGTGCGGGTGAATGCCTTTGAAAAGGAATTGGAATTCAAGGATGTCTGCTTTAAATATGAAGATGAACAGCAGGCGGAAAACAACGCGCCGGAACCTGCGCGCTCTACCTTGCAGGATATCAACCTCCGCATAGAAAGAGGTAAGTTCATTGCCTTGGTGGGGCCTTCGGGGGGCGGGAAATCCACCTTGTTGAATATGATTCCCCGTTTCTTCGACCCTACTTCCGGTGCCGTACTCTTAGACGGAAAAGACCTGCGCGACTGCAAGATTTCGGACATACGCGCCTTGTCGTCGCTCGTTTCGCAAGACACGGTGCTGTTTAACGACAGCGTGCTCAACAACATCCGTTTGGGAAATCCTCAGGCCACCCGCGAAGAAATCATCGAAGCCGCGAAAAAGGCCGATGCCCACGATTTCATTCAGGAAATGGAGGAAGGCTATGAATCCTCGGTGGGCGACGGAGGAAGCAAGCTTTCTGGCGGACAGCGGCAACGGCTCAGCATCGCCCGCGCCTTGGTGAAAGACGCGCCTATATTGTTGTTCGACGAGGCCACCTCGGCGCTCGACACGGCCACGGAAAACCGCATCATGCAAGCGCTTCAACAGGTGGGAAAGGAACAGAACCGCACGATTATTTCTATCGCGCACAGGCTTTCGAGCATTCGGAAAGCCGACGAAATCATTGTGATAGACCACGGACGGATTGTGGGGCGCGGCACGCACGAAGCCCTGTTCGAAAATCATCCCCTCTACCGCAAGCTCTGCCTGATGCAAGACACGCAGAACCTGCAAGAAAACAAAGCGTAACGTATGGAAGGTGTGGTTGTTTCGAGCACAGGAAGCCATTATATGGTGGAAAGTTCCGAAGGGACGCATCTGTGTAAAATACGGGGAAACTTTCGGATAAAGGGCGTAAAGACCACCAATCCCGTGGCGGTGGGCGACAAGGTGGATTTTACGCAGGAGGGCGACTGCGGGTGGATTACCGCCGTGCACGAGCGCAAGAACTGCATCATCCGCAAATCGGTCAATCTTTCCAAACAGACCCATATCATCGCCGCCAATATCGACATGGCTTTTTTGGTGGTGGGCATCACGCAACCCCGCACGCCGCAAGGTTTCATCGACCGCTTCTTGGCCACTGCGGAAGCCTACCGCGTGCCGGTGTGCATCGTGGTGAACAAAACCGACCTTTTCGGAGAGGAGGAACGCGAGGAATGGCGCGAAATCGGGGCGGTCTACACGCCGTTGGGATATGAGGTGCTGGCCACCAGCACGGTGTCGGGCGAAGGCATAGACGGTTTGCGCGAGAAGATGAAAGGCAAGGTATGCTTGTTTTCGGGCAACTCGGGCGTGGGGAAATCGGCGCTCATCCACAGTCTGGAACCCGATTTGAACATACGGGTGGGTGAGATTTCGGCCGTGCATCAGAAAGGACAGCACACCACCACCCACGCGCGTATGTACAACCTCTCCTTCGGGGCGAAAATCGTCGATACGCCGGGCATCAAGGAATTCGGCATGGTGCAGTTTCAGAAAGACGAACTTTCGCGCTATTTTCCCGAAATGCAAGCTTTGATAAACGATTGCAGGTTTAATAATTGCACGCACGAACACGAACCGGGCTGCGCGGTGAAGCAAGCGGTGGAGGAAGGACGGATTTCATCGCTCCGCTACAAAAGTTATCTGAACATTCTGCACGGCGATGAAGTGCCCTTGCCGGGGCTTTTGGAAAATAAAAACGACCGAAAATGAACAAAAGAAAGATTATCGGCATCCTTGTGAGTCTTTTTCTGCTTTTCGCGGCTTTTTATTGGCTTTCGGACTTGATTATCTACACGCTTGTAGCCTTTCTGATTTCCATGTTGGGCCGGCCCATGGTGAAACTTTTTCACAACCGCCTCAAATTCCCTACCACCTTGGCGAGCATCACCTCGCTCGTGGTTATCATAGGCGTGCTCGGCTTGATAGGCTGGTTGATTTTCCCGCTCTTTCTCAGGCAGATGAACCAACTTGCCGAAATCGACTATTCGCAAGTGCTCGCCAACACATCGGCGAGTGTGGACAGGATTTTGGCGTGGCTGTCCGAAAAAGGCATTGAAATCACGCAGGAAGAAGTGTCGGCCTATGTGTCGTCGGTGGTAAATCAGATTTGGAACAGCATTCATATCGAAGGCGTCCTGCTCGGCATCACCGGCAGCATCTCTTCGTTGAGCATCGGCATCTTCTCGGTTATTTTCATATCGTTCTTCTTTTTGCGCGATGAACAGCTTTTCCGCAAGATTCTCTTCCTTTTCATACCCGACCGATACGAAGAACGCATGGGCAACGTGCTCAATTCGTCCGAGCGCCTTCTAAACCGCTATTTCATAGGAATTTCGTTAGAGGTGCTGTGCATGATGACCTTGCTTTCGCTCGGCCTTTGGGCCATGGGCATCGACAACGCCATTCTCTACGGCTGCATGGGCGGCTTCCTCAATATCATCCCCTATCTGGGCCCTGTAATCGGTGCCGTGCTCACCTGTCTTTTCACTATCTTCACCCATATCGAGGCAGGTTTCACCATAGAGTTGTTTTGGATGATTGTGAAGGTGGCGGGGGTTTTCGTGGCCTGCAACCTCATAGACAATTTCGTCTTGCAGGTGAGCATCTATTCCACCAGCGTCATGGCGCACCCGCTCGAAATCTTCTTCGTGATTTTGATTGCGGGCTCTTTGGGGGGCATTTGGGGTATGATTCTGGCCATTCCCTCCTATACGGTGCTGCGCATCGTGGGCAAGGAGTTCTTCAAAGACACCAAATTGGTGCGGGAACTGACGCGGAGGATATAGCGGAAACCCGCATCAACACAACTTTTAACATTTTTTAGGAAAAAATATTTCGATAAAAACGGAGGTTGAACGATATAGGGGAAAAACAATTTTATGAACCCTATGGTTACAAATTCCGTCGAA
Source organism: uncultured Bacteroidales bacterium (assembly GCA_947177845.1). Taxonomy (GTDB): domain Bacteria; phylum Bacteroidota; class Bacteroidia; order Bacteroidales; family P3; genus Pullibacteroides. The sequence continues at coordinate 14,164 of CAMWVZ010000013.1, forward strand.
GTCATGAACACCGCCCCGAACACGGCGGCTGTCGACACGCCCGAATTTTTATTTCCCCTTGACGCCCGCCGTTTTCTTCCTATCAAGTATTGGGAAGTGCAAGACCGTCCGCGCGAGAAATTTCTTTCCGGCAAGATGCAGGAAATGAGCAACGAAGAGTTGCTCGCCATTCTTATCGGCTCGGGAAACGGCCTGCACTCGGCGGTGGACATCGCCAAGGAGATGCTCGCCCACTTCGGGGGCAACCTTATGGAGTTGAGCCGTCGCTCGCCCAAGGAACTGGCCCGCAAATTCAGAGGTATCGGCCAAACCAAGGCCGTCACCATTCTGGCGGGTATCGAATTGGGGAAACGCAGTTTTGAAATTCCCGTGGGCGAAGAAACGCTAATTTCATCGAGCCAAGCGGCCTTTCAGCTACTTTATCCCGACTTGGCCTCCTCGCCCTACGAGAAATTCATTGTGCTTCTTCTGGCGCAGTCTGGTAAATTAATAAGAAAAGTTCCGATAAGCGAGGGTGGTCTAACCTCCACGACCGTCGATGCCAAAAAAATCTTCAAATTCGCCATCGACGAACACGCCTGCGGCATCGTATTGGGTCACAACCACCCCAGCGGCAACCTCAAACCCAGCCCCGAAGACATCAACATCACCCATAAGCTTGCCGAGGGCGCGCGCCTGCTCGACCTGCATATCTTCGACCACCTCATCGTGTGCGGAAAATCCTATTACAGTTTTTCCGACCACGACCTGCTCGGCGACCGAAGCCGCTTCGACCCCTACCGCTTGGTGATGAAGTGATGAATTACAGCCGGTTTTCGCGTTGGGTTATCTCGGCGTCGGTTGCGGTGTAACCGCCCAGACTGCCTTGCTTGGCCTGAATGCAGATATAGGTCATGGGCTGCTCCGAGGTGCATTTGAGGTTGCGGTCGCAGTGCGTGGAAACGCGCACCACCGAACCTTCGGCAATGTCGAACACGGTGTCGTTTACCTGAAATTTGCCCGCGCCGGAGAGGATGATGTAATTCTCCTCGTTTTCCTTGTGGCTGTGGAAGAACGGCACGGCTTCGCCCTTGGGCAGCGTGCCGAACGAGATTTCGCACGAAGAGGCTTCGGTTGCCTCCTTCACAAACTGCTTTCCTTCAAAACCTTTGAGGTTTCCTACCGAAACATGGGCGAACTTCTCGCCTTTGTTCAATGTCTTTACTTCGTTCATGGCGTTTTTGTTTTAATGTTTAACTTTGCAGGGGAAAGCCCCTTTCTTTTTGTAAGTGCAAAGTAAGGGATTGAAAACTTAATAAACAAGAGGTTACATAAATGTAAGGTACTTACCCGCACGTAAGTAAAGAAGAATATGAACGCATTAGTGTTGCAAGAAAACCTAAAAAAATATACCTGCATAAACACTTGTCCGATACGGAACGTCATAGCCCGTTTCTCCGGCAAGTGGGCGATGCTGGTGCTGTGTGTGCTGTCGGAAAATAAGGCCACCCGCTTCAACGCCATAGGCAAGGCCATTCCCGACATTTCCCCCAAGGTGCTTACCGAAACCTTGAAGAGCTTGGAAGCCGACGGCTTGATAAAGCGCAAGGTTTATGCCGAAGTTCCGCCGAAAGTGGAGTATTCGCTTACGGCAACCGGAAAAAGCCTCATGCCGCACCTCGGCAACCTCATTTCTTGGGCTATGGAGAATTTCACCCGAGTGAATAAACGATAGTTTTTGTATTAATATAAAAAGCGGTGCAGATTACATTCTTACAGAACGGCAAGACGGAAGAATCCTACCTCAAG
>CAMWVZ010000014.1 GCA_947177845.1 uncultured Bacteroidales bacterium
TTTTTGTAACTTCGCTTTTTACTATGGAAATAAAAATCTTGGATCAGAAACCGTCGCAGTTTTTGCGGTTCATGGCGGAGTTGCGCGACGAGCGCATTCAGAAAGACTCTATGAGATTCCGCGAAAACCTGCGTCGCATCGGGCGTGTCTTCGCCTTTGAAATCAGCAAGGAACTTCCCTTTCACGAAATCACCGTGGCCACTCCTTTGGGAGAAAAAGTGATGCAGGCGCCTTCGCAGGAACCTGTCATTACGAGTATCCTGCGGGCAGGTCTGCCCTTGCACGAGGGTCTGCTCTCGGTATTCGACCGTGCCGAAAACGGCTTTATCTCGGCCTACCGCAAGCACGACGAAACGGGAACTTTCCAAATCAAAATGGACTATGTATCCTGCCCCGATTTGGAAGACAAAACCTTGATTCTCTGCGACCCTATGTTAGCCACAGGCTCTTCTATGGCCGTGTGCTACGATGCGTTGCTGGAATACGGCACACCCCGTTTCACGCACCTTGTATCGGTAATCGCATCGCAAAAAGGCGTGGACTATCTGCGTCAGAAACTCGGGCACCGCGACTGCACGCTGTGGGTGGGTTCCATCGACCCCGAACTCACGTCCAAGTCGTATATCGTGCCGGGACTGGGCGATGCGGGCGACTTGGCCTTCGGCGAAAAATTGCAAGACTAAGCCATGTTCCTGCTGATTCTCTATCTGCTTCTGGCGGTTTGCATATCGTTTCTCTGCTCGGTATTGGAGGCGGTGTTGCTTTCCACACCCCTTTCGTATATCGAGGTGGTGAAGAACGAAGTGCGCGAGGAATTCCTCAAGAGCGGCTACACCCGCTCCCTGCGGCGGCGCTTGAAAGCGGCGCTTGTCTTTACGCGCAACAAGAACCGCATGGAAAAATCGCTCTCGTCTATCCTTTCGCTCAACACCATCGCCAACACGGTGGGGGCGGCGGGCGTGGGCGCGCAGAGTGCCGTGGTGTTCGGCAACGCCTATGTGGGCGTGGCTTCGGGCACGCTCACCCTCATCATCCTCATCTTCTCGGAAATCCTACCCAAGAGCATCGGCACGCGCTATTGGCGACGGCTGTGTCTGCCCGCCGCCCGTGTAATTCAGGTGCTGATGTGGGTCTGCTATCCTTTTGTGGTGCTTTCGGAGGGCATTTCGTGGATAGTGTCGCGGGGCAAGAAAGACCCGGGCGTGAGCCGCGAGGAGGTGAGCGCTATCGTGAGCATGGGATCCAAGGAAGGCATCTTCGAGCAGGAGGAAATTCAGGGACTGCGCAGTATCTTGCGCTTGCAGGATCTGCGGGTGCGCGACATCATGACGCCGCGCATGGTGACGGTGACGGCCTGCGAGGAAATGACGGTGAACGAGTTTTACAAGGAACGCAGTTATCTGAAATATTCGCGCATTCCTGTGTATGAGAACGATAACCCCGACAATATTACGGGTTTCGTGTTGTTGAAGGATGTGTTTGAATTGGTGGCCGCCGACAAGCACAAGGTGAAGCTCAAGGAGATAAAGCGGCCTATCTTCATCGCTACCGAAAGCCAGAAGTTGTTGAGTTTGTGGAACCGTATGCAGCAGGCTACGGGTGGGGACGCGGCGGGCGGCGGCGAGCCGGCCTCCGGCGTGTCTATCGCCGCCGCCCGCCGCAAACGGGAGCAAATTGCCATGGTGGTGGACGAATACGGCAGTTTTGTGGGCATTGTGACCGTGGAAGATATGGTGGAGACGATGATAGGCATGGAAATCGTTGACGAAAAAGACACCGTGACCGACATGCAGGCCTACGCCCGCAAGAAATGGACTTCCTCGAAAGTATATCATAAAATAGAAACCGACGCGAAAGCCGACGAAACGCGATGACCTACCCCGACTCTTTTGTTCAGAAAATCGGTTTCGACACCATCATAGGCTTGCTGCAAAAGGAATGCATCACCGAATCGGCGCGGGCGATGTGCACCAAAATCGCACCGCTCCACCCTTTCGAGAAATTGCAGACCTATTTGAAGCAAACTTCTGAATTCAAATCGCTTCTGATGTTGGAAGCGGCTTTTCCCTCGCAGGATTATTTCGATTTGAGCGACGAACTCAAACGGCTTCAGGTGCAAGGTTCGTATATCACCTTGGAGGGCTTGGGACGGCTCCGCGCCTCGTATGTCACGCTCTCCGAAATCAAGACTTACTTCGACAAACTCGATGCGGAAACCTACCCGCAGTTGTGTCTGTTTGCGCAACAGTTGGAGATTGTGCCCGAAGTGCTGCCCAAAATCGACACGCTTCTGACGCGCACGGGTGAAATCCGCGACAACGCTTCGGAAAACCTCTTCCGTATCCGTCAGCTTATACGCCGTAAATCGGGTGAAACACAGCGATATATCGTTAAGTATATGGACTTGGCGAAAAAGGAAGGCTGGGTGGAGGACGAGGCCGATGTTACGGTGCGCAACGAGCGTTTGGTAATTCCCGTAACGGCCTCGCACAAAAAGAGTATGCGCGGTTTTATCCACGATGTTTCGGCCACGGGGCAGACGGTTTTCATGGAACCCGAAGAAATCTTCAACCTCAACAACGAAATTGTGGAACTCCGCAACGAAGAACGGGTGGAGATTATCGAAATCCTAAAGAATTTCAGTGCGTTCCTGCGGCCTTTCTTGGGTGTGCTCACAGCGGCCTACCGTTTTTTGGTGCGTGTGGATGTGTTGCGGGGCAAGGCGTTGTTGGCCGTGAAACTCGATGCGGGAATGCCGATTTTGCATAACAAGCCTTGTTTTGTGTGGCGGCAGGCGCGTCATCCGCTGCTCTATCTCAAAGACCCGAAAGCGGTGGTGCCTTTGGATCTGTCGCTTACCGACGAAGAAAAAATCGTGATGATTTCCGGGCCCAATGCGGGAGGTAAGTCGGTATGTCTCAAAACGGTGGGTCTGTTGCAATATATGTTGCAATGCGGACTTTTGGTGAGTATGCGCGAGGATTCGGAAGCGGGGGTGGTGCGCGACATCTTTGTGGATATAGGCGACGAGCAATCTATTGAAAACGATTTGTCTACATATAGTTCTCACCTCAAGAACATGAAGTTTTGGGTGGAACACGCCGACAAGAACACCTTGTTTCTGAGCGATGAATTGGGCAGCGGCACCGAACCTCAGGTGGGCGGGGCCATTGCGGAGGCCTTGGTGGAATTTCTGTTGCGCAAGGGGGCGCGGGGCATCATCACCACGCATTATACCAATTTGAAACTCATGGCGAAAAGTCATCCCGGCATTGTGAACGGAGCGATGCTTTTCGACCAAGAGAACCTGCGTCCGCTCTATGTGTTCCGCAAGGGGTTGCCGGGCAGCTCGTTCGCTTTCGAAATCGCCCGCAAGACGGGACTTCCCGAAAGTGTGCTGGCTTCGGCGGAAAACAAGGTGGGGCGGCGGCAGCTGAACTTTGAACAGGAGTTGCAACAGATTGAGGTGGAAAAACATGTGCTGCACAAGAAGCGTCAGGAAGTGGAGGTGGCCGACGATTTGCTGCATTCCACCTTGGAGAAATACAGGGGTTTGGTGCGCGATTTGGAAACGCACCGCACACGTTTGATGAACGAGGCGAAGGCCGAGGCGCGGAGCCTTGTGAAGCAGGCCAATGCCGACATCGAACGCACTATCCGCGAAATCCGCGAGGCTCAGGCGGAAAAGGAAGCGACGCGCCGGGCCCGTCAGGTGCTGAACGAGAAAGCGGCGGAATGGGAAGAAACGAAGCAGCCCGAAAACGTGGAGGACAAGCCGCAGAAGCAGACCGAAACAGCGAAGCCCAACGGTATTCCGTTGCGCGAAGGGGCGTGGGTGAGGTTGAAGGACAATCCCCGCACCGTGGGGCGTATCGAGAAAATCCAAGCCGGCGCCGCCCACGTGAACTTCGACTATATGCGTATGCAACTTCCTTTCGATAAGTTGGTTGCATTGACCGAAAAAGAAAGCCGGCAATACGAGAAAAACCTTGGGCGCGGTTCGGTGAAAGTGGAAAACCTCTCGGAAGGACAGCTGAATTTCAAACCCCGCATCGACCTGCGGGGCGTGCGCGGCGAAGAGGCCGTGGAAAAGGCCCTGCATTTGGTGGATCAAGCCGTGCTCTACGGAGAAAAGCATCTCGAAATCCTGCACGGAAAAGGCAACGGCATCTTGCGGCAACTTATCCGGGGCGCCCTGTCGAAAAACCCGCACGTGCAGTCGTTTTCCGACCAAGAAGAACAGTTCGGCGGAAGCGGCATCACGCTCGTCCATTTGTCTTAATTCGTCTTTTCACGCTTTTTTCATAACTTTGTTAGTTTGCACGGACGCAGTTTATTCTGCGGAAATTGCAGCGACAACCGCCATGAAAAGAAACATTTATCTTTACCACAAACACTGGCTCTCGAATTTCGAGATACGTCGGAAGAAATTTCTTTCCGACAGCAGCTATTTGGTGTTTCTGTGCGTGCTGACGGGTTTTCTGAGCGGCTTGGCGGCGGTGTTGCTCAAAAACATGATTTTCTATTTCGGTGAATGGGTGCTGAACCTCAGCCGCGCCGACAAGGAAAACTACCTCTTTCTGTTCTTTCCGTTGCTGGGCGTTACACTTTCGTATATACTTGTAAAATACGTCTTTAAAGACAATATAAGCCACGGTGTGAGCCGCGTGATGCAGGCTTTCAGCCGAACCCGCAGCCGCATCAAGCGCAGCCGCATGTATTCGTCGCTGGTGGCCTGTACGGTAACCATCGGTTTCGGCGGGTCGGTGGGACCCGAAGCACCCGTGGTGCTTACGGGGGCGGCCATAGGCTCCAATATCGGACGCGCCTTCAACCTCGGCTTCCGCGAGTTGGTCATCATCACGGCTGCGGGTTCGGCGGGGGCTATCGCGGGCATTTTCGGCGCGCCTCTGGCGGGTTTGGTCTTTACGCTCGAAGTGCTGATGATAGACCTCACCATGACTTCGCTCGTGCCCATCCTCGTGGCCTCCACCACGGGCGCGGTGACTTCGGCTTTCCTCATGGGGCGCGAGGCGACCTTCCACTTCGACATCTCCACCGACTACTACCTTCAAAACCTGCCTTTCTACTTGATTTTGGGCTTAGTAGGAGGCCTCGTGTCGTGTTACTTCCTCTACACCAACGAAAAGATAGGCGCGTTCTTCTCCCGCATCCGGCAAGGCTGGAAGCGCGTTTTGATAGGCGGCGTGCTGCTGTGCGTGCTCATCTTCCTCTTCCCTCCCCTCTACGGCGAAGGCTTTTCGTTTTTGAGCGACATCTTCAACGGCAACACCGAAAGCATCTTCAACAACACATTCTTCTACGGCTACCGCCTCTCGATGTCGGTGTTCTTCGCCTATGTGGCGCTGTTGATTCTGCTCAAGGTGGTGGCCACGGGCTTCACCAACGGAGCCGGGGGCGTGGGCGGTGTGTTCGCACCCTCCATGTTCGTGGGGGCGTTTTTGGGTCTGTTCGTGGCGCAGAGCCTCAATCTGTTGGGGCTTCACCTGCCTTTGGCCAACTTCGCCCTGGCGGGTATGTCGGCGCTCATGGCGGGCGTGATGCATGCACCGCTCACCGCCATCTTCTTGGTGGCCGAGGTAACGGGCGGTTATAACTTCTTTATTCCGTTGATGTTGGTGTCGGCCACCTCGTATTTGGTGAGCCGCTGCTTCAATCCTCACTCCATCTACACCAAAACGCTGGCGCAGCGGGGCGAGCTGCTCACCCACAACAAAGACGCCTTCGTGCTGTCGATGATGAGCCTCGACCGGGTTATCGAAACCAACTTCATCACCATGCACCCCGACGACAACCTCGGCGCGCTCGTGAAGAGCATCAGCCGTTCTTCGCGCAACCTTTTTCCCGTTACCGACGCGCAGAACAACTTTCTCGGCGTGGTGTTCCTCGACGATATAAAGACGGTGATTTTCCGTCCCGAACTCTACGGACAGATTTACGTGAAGGATTTGATGTATGTGCCGAGCATGGTTATCGAGCGGCACGAGAATATGGCGCAGGTAGCCAAGAAGTTCCAACAGAGCGACAAATACAATATCGCGGTGCTCGACCATGGAAAATACATGGGTTTCATCTCGCGGGCCAATGTGTTTTCGAGCTATCGCGCCAAAGTGAAAGAGTATTCCTCCGATTAAAAAAACATAAAGATGAAAACAAAGCGTTTACTTGTGTGTATTTGCACAACGGGCATCCTGTTCGGGGCGGCGCTCGCCCAATCGCCGAAAGCCTCTCTGCTCGAAACGTTGCCTGCCGTGACCCAAGGCAAGAAATTGGAACTTGGGCATTTGATGGACCGGAACCTGTATCCGGGCGCGCCGAACCAGCTGCAATGGATGGAACGGAAAGACGGCATGTCGGTTTATGTGTTTTTGCGGAACGACACGGCTTTCTATCATGTGGTGGAAACGGGCGTGGAACTTCCCATGATTACGCTCGACAAGCTGAATGAGGATGTGGTGAAGGCGGGAGGAAAGCATACGCTTGAGCGTTTTCCCCTAATCCGGAGGGTGAACGACAACTGTCTTTATCTGCGCAACCGCGACCACGTGTTTGTGTTTTACAGCGACAATTCGGAGACGCAGATTTATTGCTCGTTGGACAAGAAGGCAACGAACTTCGACCTCAGCACGGCTTCGGGGCTGACTGCCTTTACGCGCGACAATAATCTCTTTTTTCTGCGCGACGGTATGCGCTATTCGATTACGAAAGACCTCGATACGGGCATCGTGAACGGGCAGTCCGTGCACCGCGACGAGTTCGGCATCACCAAGGGCACCTTCTGGTCGAACGACGGCACGCGCCTGGCCTACTACCGCATGGACGAAAGCATGGTGACGAAATATCCCATTCATCACTACGATTCGATGTGGGTTGAAAATATCCGCTATCCGCACGCGGGCGAGAAGATGCACAAGGTGAGCGTGAATGTCTTTAACACCGAGACGTTTCAGACCGTGGAGCTGGAGCCTTTCGCCGACCCGTCGCACACGTATATCACAAGTGTGGTGTGGAGCCCCGACGACCGCGATTTGTATTTGGGCATTCTCGACCGCAATCAAAAGGATTTCAGCTTGGTGCGTTATGACGCCCAAACGGGGAAAGTAAAGGGTGTGGTGTTTACCGAACACAGCGATGTGTATGTGGAACCCGAGTCGGGCATTGTGTTCCGTCCCGGCCATCCCGACCAATTTGTATGGTTGAGCGAGCGTAACGGATTCAATCACGCTTACTTATACAATACGAGTGGAAAACTGCTCAGGAAAATCACGCCCGACAACGAGGCGTGGATGATTACGGAGCTGACGGGCTTTTCGGCCGACGGAAAGACGCTCTATTTCATGGGTACCAAAGACGGGGGAGGGCTGCAACAGAACCTCTACGCCGTGGAGGTGGAAAAGGGCAAGGTGCGCCGCGTGACGAAGGAAGACGGTATGCATTCGGTAAAGATGGACGGCACGGGCAGATACTTCATCGACTATTATTCGGCACCTACGTTGAGTCGCCGCATTCAGGTGATTGACAATAAGGGAAATGTGGTGAAGGTGATTGCCGACTACGGGGATATGCTGGCCGACTACGTGCGGCCTGAATTCCGCTTATATACGCTTACTGCCGCCGATGGCCGCACGCCCCTCTACGGGCGCATGATTCTGCCTCCCGATTTCGATTCCACGCACAAATATCCCGTTATCGTGTATGTGTACGGAGGCCCTCACGCGCAGCTTATCAACAAGGGCTACAACTATGCCTGCGGCACGTTCCTGCGTTTTCTGGCGCAGCAGGGTTATGTGGTGTGGACGGTAGACAGCCGGGGGTCGGCCAACCGGGGTTTCGCTTTCGAGACGGCCATTCACCGCAATATCGGGGTGGCCGAAGCCGCCGACCAGATGCAGGGCATCGCGTTTCTCAAATCGCTGCCTTTCGTGGATTCGAGCCGCATCGGGGTGGACGGCTGGAGCTACGGCGGCTTCATGGCTCTGAACCTCAAGACGCGCTATCCCGATGTGTTCAAGGTGACTACCTCGGGCGGCCCGGTCATCAACTGGGCGTGGTATGAGGTGATGTACGGCGAGCGTTATATGGGTACGCCTCAGGACAATCCCGAGGGTTACAAGGCCGCCAACCTGCTCGAAAGGGTGGATTCGGTGCGGGGCAAGGTGATGTTGATTCAGGGAGGCTTGGATCCCACCGTGCTGCCCAAGAACAGCACCACTTTCGTGAAGCGTTGCATCGACCGCAAGATTCCCGTGGACTTTTTCGTCTATCCCGATCACGAACATAATGTGAGGGGTGCGGAGCGCGATCATTTGTTCGAGAAGTTGTATGAATATTACAGGCAGAACCTTTAACAGGACTGCGAGCGCCTTATAAACCTGCGTTTTCCCATGAACCCGCGCGACCTTAAGATAGAAGACTTCGACTACGCCCTGCCCGAAGAGCGCATTGCGTTCTATCCCCTGCCCGAGCGCGACGCCTCGAAGCTTCTGGTGTATCGGGGAGGCGATGCGGAACAGAGCGTGTTCCGCCATGTGGGCGAGTTTCTGCCGCAGAACACGTTTTTGGTGTTCAACGACACGCGGGTGGTGCGCGCCCGATTAGTGTTTTTCAAGGGCGACGGAGGTGCCGCCGTCGGCGCACGCATCGAGATTTTCTGCCTCGAACCCTCGGGGGCCGATATAGAAACCGCCTTTTCTTCGCGGGGTTCATGCCGCTTTAAATGTTTGGTAGGCAACAACAAGCGTTGGAAACAAGGGGCGCTGAAAATGGACTTTCCCTTGGCCGACGGCGGCACGGGTTGCCTGCAAGCCGTCAAGGTGGCCGCTTCGGGCGAGGATTTTGAAGTGGAATTTTCGTGGTCGCCCACCGATTGGAGTTTCGCCGAGGTGCTGGAGGCGACGGGCAAGGTGCCGCTCCCTCCCTACATACGGCGGCAGGCCGAAGAGGGCGACACCCTGCGCTATCAGACGGTTTTTGCGCGGCACAACGGCTCGGTGGCCGCCCCCACGGCCGGCCTGCACTTTACGCAGCAGGTGCTGGAAGACCTCAAGCGGCGGGGCATCGAGCGCGATTTCATCACCCTCCACGTGGGGGCGGGCACCTTCAAGCCCGTCAAGGCCGAGCGGGTGGGCGACCACGCCATGCACAGCGAGCATATCGTGGCCTCGAAATCGTTGATAGAAAATCTATTGCAAGCCGTCCGCGAACACAGGCCCATTGTGGCGGTCGGCACCACTTCCATGCGCAGCTTGGAGTCGCTCTACTGGATGGGCGTGAAGCTGGCCTGCGGCGAGAAGCCTTTGCCAAACGGGGAATTCGAGGTGAACCAATGGGACCCCTACGAAACCTATGCCGACCGCCACAAGGAAACCGGCCCCGAAGAGGCTCTGCAACAACTGTGCGACTATATGGAGCGCGAGGGTCTGACCCAACTTCACGCGCATACTTCGCTCATGATTGCCCCCGGCTACGAATTCGCTTTCTGCAAGGGCATCATCACCAACTTCCACCAACCCAAAAGCACGCTGCTCTTGTTGGTGTCGGCGCTGATAGGCCCCGCATGGCGCAACCTCTACGCCTTCGCCCTCCAAAACGGTTTCCGCTTCCTCAGCTACGGCGACAGCTGCCTTTTCCTTCCCTAATTTTTACTATCTTCGCGTTGAACCACGTTAAAAATTTAAATACGCAATAAGATGAAAAACATTTTGTTGACTATCGGGCTGGTTTTGGCGGTGGCTTTCTCCGCCCAAGCTCAGAAAAAAGACAAGAAAGACAGCGAAAAGTCTGTCTATGTGTTCACCGACATCAAGGTGAACCCCAACACGAGCGTCAAGGATCAGAACCGCTCGGGCACCTGCTGGAGCTTTTCGGGTATCTCTTTCCTCGAATCCGAACTGTTGCGCATGGGCAAGGGTGAATACGACCTTTCGGATATGTATCCCGTCTACAAGTGCTATCTGCTGAAAGGCGACAAGTATGTGCGTCTGCACGGCAAGACCGAACTGGCCACCGGCGGTGCGAGCAACGATGTGGCCGACGTGCTGGAGGAATACGGCGTGGTGCCCGAAGAGGTGTTCACCGGTCTTCACTATGGCGCCGATGCCCACGACCACAGCGAATTGGATGCCGTTCTCACCAACTTCCTCAAAGGCGTGGTAGAAGGCAAGAAGCTCACCACCGCTTGGAGACCGGCCTACAAAGCCATTCTGAACACCTATCTCGGCGAAGACCCCGAAACCTTTACCTACGGCGGCAAGGAATACACGCCCCGCAGCTTTGCCGACGAATTGGGTCTGGATGCCAAGAAATACGTGAAATTGAGCTCCTACACGCATCATCCCTACTACGAACAGTTTGAAATGGACGTGCCCGACAACTGGAACCACGGCATGGTCTACAACCTGCCTATCGACGAATTCGAACAGGTGGTGGATGCGGCTATCGAAAACGGTTATACCTTGGTATGGGGCGGCGACGTGAGCGACCCCGGCTTCTCGTGGAAGAAGGGTGTGGCCATCATGCCCGACATGGAGAACCCCGACCTGAGCGGCACCGACCGCGACAAGTGGGAGACTCTCTCGCAGGCGGAAAAACGCAAGAGCGCGTATAGCTTCGAACGTATCGTTCCCGAAAAGAAAATCTCGCAGGAAGACCGTCAGAAGAACTACGACAACTGGAGCGCCACCGACGACCACGGTATGCATCTTGTAGGTATGGCCAAAGACCAAAACGGCAACATTTACTACAAAATCAAGAACTCGTGGAACGTTTCCAACCCCTACAACGGCTATCTGTATATGTCCAAGCCTTTCTTCCGCGCCAACACGCTCGATATCATGGTGAATATCGACGCCCTTCCCGCCGAAATCAGGGCTAAACTTGGTCTGTAAGAGGTTTTTATGAAGTTGAAAAGGCCGCCACGAATGTGGCGGCCTTTTTTTTAGAAGCCACAACGTTATGGAGAGTTTCGACAGTCTATACAAGAAATTGATGCGGTATTGCGCCTATCAGGAACGGTCCGAGAGCGAGGTGAGGCTCAAACTGCGCACTTTAGGGGCTCCTGCGGCCTTGGGCGAAAGCGTGTTGAAGAAGTTGCGCGAGGAGAATTTCGTGAACGAGGAACGGTTTGCGCGAGCCTACGTGCGGGGAAAATTCCGCATAAATGCGTGGGGACGGCTCAAAATCCGCAACGGCCTGCGCGCCAAGGGTGTGGACGAAAAATTGATTTCGCGCGCCCTGAGCGAAGAAATCGACGAGAAGCAGTATCAGGAAGCCATGCGCAAGGTGGTGGCCGAAAAAGGGCTGAAAACGGCCTTTTCGCGGGGATTTGAGGTGAACCGAAACTTCGGAAACGCTATTTCTTCTCTTTATTCATCAGGGGAAGAAGAATGAGCGCGGCCACGCCGCCGATGATGATGGCGAGCGTCTGCGTGCCCCACGAAATCCAACCCGCCGTATATCCCAACACTTTCGAGAAACCGAACAGAACCAAGGTTTCGGACACGATGACCGGATAGAGCCCTATGCCTCCCGGGGTAATCATATTTCCCACCGTACCCATCACCAAGGTTATCAACGCAATGCCGCCTCCCGTGCCGGAAAGCGCATCGAGACTGTGCAAGGCGAAGTAGAGCATGATCCAATAGCAGAACCACAGCCCCACCGTGTGGAACGCGAACCAAAACGGCTGACGCACGTGCCGCAACGACATAATGCCCTCGCTGAAACCTGCGAAAACGGAGGCGATTTTCTTCATCCAATGCCCTTCGGGAAGACGGTCGCGCCGACGGCGGTAGTATACCGTCACCGCCACAAGCACCAAGACCACAGCCACCAACACCGCCACGGCTCCCCACATCACACCGCGCCGGCTTTCCATGCCTTGGGCGAACATATTGGACACATAGTCGTGCAAATGACGGTATTCCACAAGGAACGACACCAAAAAGAGCGTCAGAAACGTGAGGATGTCGATGACACGCTCGGAAACCACGGTGCCCAACGATTTCTCCACAGGCACCTTCTCATAGCGGTACATGAACGTGCAACGCAGCACCTCGCCCAAGCGGGGAACGGCCAAATTGGCGAAATAGGCCACCAGCACGCTCATGAACGTGTTGCCGAAACGGGGGCGGTAGCCCATAGGGTGAAAGAGCAGATTCCAGCGGAGGGTGCGGAAAACATTGCTCAACACACCGAAAACGATAATCAGCGCGGCCATGCCCCAGTTCGCCTCCTTGAGCGACTCGGCAATCTGCGTCTTCTCGTCGGGCGTGAGGTTGCGTTGGAAAATCCAGATAATGAACACGCCCAAGCCGAAAAACAGGGCGAATTTCAGTATCTGACGCAAAAGTCGGCGGGGCTTGTCGTGCGCGGACGTCATTACAATCTGTTTTCTTGGGGGAAAATCACCGTAGGCTTGTGGTTGCGGGCTTCTTCGGGCGTCATGGAGGCGTAGGAGACAATGATGACCAAATCGCCCACGGCCACCTTGCGGGCGGCGGCTCCGTTGAGGCCGATGGTGCCGCTCTTGCGCTCGCCTTTAATTACGTATGTATCAAAGCGTTCTCCGTTGTTGATATCGTAGATGTGCACACGTTCCCACTCGCACAGACCGGCGGCGTCCATCAGGTCTTCGTCTATAGTGATGCTGCCTACGTAGTTAAGGTCGGCATAGGTAACCACCGCACGGTGAATTTTTGATTTTAAAACTTCTATCTGCACTTTCGTAAAAATTTATGCTTAACGTTATTTTCTTTTGCGGGAGTCTTTGCGGGTCTGCCGCGACATCACCGGCATGGACTCGGGCGCGAAGGCGAAGGTAAGCTGTTTTTTGTTCATGTCGATTTCCTTCACCTGTATCTTCACCCTCTGTCCGAGTTTATACACATAGTGTGAATGCAATCCCACCACTTGGTAGTTTTCTTCGTCCAGTTCGTAGTAGTCGTCTGTGAGGGAACGCAAGGGAACCATGCCCTCGCAATAGTTCTCCTCCAGGCAAACGTAAATTCCCCACTTGCTCACGCCCGACACCGACCCGTAGAACATCTGCCCTATCTTGTCGGAAAGAAACTCCGCCTGCTTGTATTTCACCGAAGTACGCTCGGCTTCGGTGGCGCGTTTCTCCATGTCGGAACTGTGTTTGCATTTGTCTTCCAAATCGGCTTCCGACACGCCTTTTCCGCCCTGCATATAGCGCTCGAGCAAGCGGTGCACCATGAGGTCGGGATAACGGCGGATGGGCGAGGTGAAATGCGTGTAGTAGGGAAACGAAAGACCATAGTGGCCGATATTCTGCGTTGTGTAAATGGCTTTGGCCATGGTGCGCACGGCTATGGTCTCTATCATGTTCTGCTCGGCACGCCCCTCGATGTCGTGCAGAAGTCCGTTGAAAGACTTGACCAGACCGCTGCGGCTCTTGAGGTTGAGCTTGTATCCCAATTTGTTGAGGAAGCGTGAAAAATCGCTGAGTTTCTGAGGGTTGGGCTCGTCGTGCACGCGATAGACAAAAGGCTTCCTTTTCAATTCCTTGCCTATATGTTCGGCCACGCGGCGGTTGGCCGCCAACATGAATTCTTCCACAAGGTGGTTGGCTTCCTTGCTCTCCTTGATATACACGCCCAAAGGTTTGGCGGTTTCGGGGTCGAGACGGAAACGCACCTCCTGCGAATGAAAGTTTATGGAGCCTTTCTTGAAACGGTTGTCGCGCAGGATTTTGGAGAGTTTGTAGAGTTGGGTGACGGCTTCGATGTCCTGCTTGTTACCCAATGTTTTGAGTTTCTTGGGAGCGGCGGGAATATTCTGCGCCAAGCCTGCCGCCTCGATGATTTCCTGCGCCTGTTCGTAGGCGAAGCGGCGGTTGGAGTGAATTATCCCCTTGCCTATCCATGTATCGAGGATATGCGCGTTCTCGTCCATTTCGAACACCACGCTGAAACAGAAACGGTCCGTGTTCGGCTTGAGGGAGCATAGGTCGTTGCAGAGCCTTTCGGGGAGCATGGGTATGGTGCGGTCGACCAAATAGACCGAGGTGGCGCGCTCGTAGGCTTCCTTTTCAATCGCTCCGCCCTCTTTCACAAAATGGCTCACGTCGGCGATATGCACGCCCACTTCGAGGCGGCCGGAGGGCAGACGGCGGAACGACAGCGCGTCGTCGAAATCCTTGGCGTCGGCGGGGTCTATCGTGCAGGTGTAGATGTTGCGGAAATCGCGGCGGCGGGCAAGTTCCTTGGCGGTGACGGTGCTCCGCATGGAGGCGGCTTCCTTTTCGGCCTGCTTGGGATAGGTGAGCGGAAAATTATACTCAGCCAAAATGGACTGCATCTCCACGTCGTTGTCGCCGGGTTCGCCCAGCACGGCGGCAATTTCGCCCACGGGGTTGTTGAGATGCGCCGGCCAGTCGGTGATGCGCGCCACGGCTTTCTGCCCCTCCTGCGCGTGATGCAGGTTCTCGCGCGGCACCAAGATATTGACCGTGATGTTGGTGCTGTCGGGAATCAGGAAGGCGTATTTGCCCGAAAAGGCAATGGTGCCCACAATGTTCTTCTTGTTGCGGTGCAACACCTCCACAATGCGGCCCTCCAAGCGACGGCCCACACGGGAGGGAAACAGCAGCACGCGCACGTGGTCGCCGTGCAGGGCGTGTCCCACACTGTTGGCCGCCACAAACACATCCTCGATTTCCTTGTCATCGGGCAGGATATAGGCCTTGCCCGACGACTTCATGTCGACGATGCCGGTGATATACGAGCGCAGGCTTTCGGGGATATGCCGATTATGCCGAGCCGATTTCTTTCCCGCCATAACAATGTTATTCAGCCGATTTCTTTGCTTTCGCGGCAGGTTTGGCGGCCTTTTCGGTCTTGGCCGCGGCCTTGGGTTCGGCTTTGGCCTTGGCGGGGGCCTTCGCAGCCTTGGGCTCGGCCTTGGCTTTGGCGGGAGCTTTCTCGGCTTTGGGTTCGGCCTTGGCCTTGGCGGGGGCCTTCGCAGCCTTGGGCTCGGCCTTGGCTTTGGCGGGAGTTTTCTCGGCTTTGG